>CAZDJH010000011.1:0-23862 GCA_964505645.1 uncultured archaeon
AAATTCATCCCCTACATAAATGTAGGGGACTTCTTTCGCAGTCAGTTAAATTTATTGCTAATATTTTAGAAAATTCACCCTTCATCCCCATTGCTTACATTTTAAGTTCGTGAGTATAATATTTATGCTCAATCCTGTTAATTTTTCATCCGTTCTTTTTTACGCAGTAATTAAAAAAAATCTCATTTATAGAAAAATGAGATCAAAATTTTAATATGATAAATAGATTTAATAGTAGTAAATAATAATTTTGAGTTAGAGATATAATGACGACTAATAACTTATTAGATGGAACACGCGCATACCTCTCGGGTCCTATGGATTTTGTTGGAAGCCGAATCATAGAGAAGTTTTTGGGATGGCGGGCAATCATCTCACCGATCCTAAAGACTCTAGGAATAACAGTATTAGACCCTTGGAATAAACCCATCATTAAGGGACATAAGAATTATGGAAGAGAAGGTGTGGTATATTCCAAAGAAGAATATAAGAATGACTTTTGGACAAACAAGGAAACCAGAGCTCGGTTTGAGACTGACTTTTGGGAAACTGTCCATATTGACCTTAGAATGGTTGATTTAGCCGATTTCGTTATAACATTTGTGCCGACAAATATTTACAGCGTTGGGACAGTGCATGAAGTCGTTACAGCTCGCTTACAGTTAAAGCCAGTTTTAATGGTCAGCCCTCCTGTAAAATATAAGTTTTTTCCGGAAATTGATTGTCTAACCGAAGAAACCAAGGAAATCTTGAAGTTTTACGGTTTAAAGGAAAACCCCAAGGGGATCCCCTCGCAATGGTATGGAAATATCGTAGGAGGTCATTACTTTTTTGACGGGTTTGGGTTTGAAAATCTGCGATTTAAATCAGAGAATTTTTATGAAAAGCTCATTGATACCGTTATCGAAGAAAACAAGCCCAAGCGCAAAGATGGAGAGGCATATGAGCTCTGGGAACAGGTCAAGGAATGGGTAGGAAGTTATGCCCCCCTTCAAGAGCTTCAAGGAAGTGTATTGGATAATGTCACTTTTCAAGAGGGAGAAGAGGAACTCTTAAAGAAACAATTGGGAACAGAAAAAGAACAAGCACGGAAGTATTTCTGGTATAATTCCGCATATCAACCCCATCGACCCGTTCTCTATCAATTATTTAAAATTGCAAGCGGATATATCCCACCCAGGATCCAGATTTTAAGCCACCTCGATGAAAATGGGGATATAAAGTACGAAAGCATGGAGGTAACAGACGATAGCTGGCTGTTGATGAGCCACGAAGACTTGTAAGCCATTTAAATCTTAAGAATACCCTATGAATCCTTAAAATTCCCTAGTATAAAGTGAAGAATCTTCGGGGTCTTGCGTATAACCCATTTTAAGTAGATAATCTTTATGGGTCCCGTTGTGAGTGCGCGTTATGAAGCTTTCATAACCTTGCTTCTTATACTTTTTTATTTCTTTCTTATAAACGAAATAGGCGTTTTTAAAATCTCTATATTCTGGAATAATGTAATCCACCATAATTTCAATTTGTTTATTGTGTTTAGGATGCTCTCTTGAAATAAATAAACCTACTGGGACCATATTTCTTAATACCACGAGTACATGACAATTTTCTAATATTCCCGGCTCGAAACACGGGAAAAACTTCTTGATATCTTCATAATAAAACTCGATAAAGGTTTTTAGGAAAGCGGAATCCCTATTAGGTATATGAATTGTCGTGAATAATTCTTCTTTGGTTAAAATCACATAAAGAAAGTAGATATCGACTAAAAATATTATTAGATTTACAACAAAAATTGGGTACGTACCAATAATTACACTATAAACCATAAAAAAGAAAGCCCCAATCATGTTTATAATGCGAAGCTTCAAGATATTTCTCATCATAAGGGATATTGCCACCAAAATCGAGCCAACATACCCAATCAGTTCAATCCAAATCATAATAATCTTTCCAAATTAATTTGGTAACTATTCTTAATATTTTTTATTATTCATAGGGTATTGTTTATTTTTTATTTTTTATTTTTTATTTGATGCTTTCACTTTTTCGTATATATTTATTTGAATATTCTTATATCTTCTTATAAGAATCATCATCAAATTTACGGTTTTCTCAAATTGTTAAATCATAAGGAAAGGATTAAAAAATTATGAATAAAATATTAGTATTGAGGATTGAAATATTATGTTAAATATGCATTCAAGGTATGAACTTAACAATGGTGTCGAAATACCCGTATTGGGGCTGGGTACATGGACATTAAGTGGTGTTGTTGCGAAAACTGCCCTCCAATGGGCGTTTGAAGCGGGTTATCGGTTAATCGATACAGCATCCTTTTATGGCAACGAGAGTGAAATTGGCACTGCTATAGCTCAGAGTAATGTTCCCCGCGAAGACCTTTTTATTACAACAAAGGTTTGGGACAGTGAGCAGGGATATAAGGAAACTTTCAAAGCATTCGAACAGAGTTTAAAGAGGCTTAAACTGGACTATTTAGATTTATATTTAATTCATTGGCCCCGGGATAAATTCCTTGAAACTTGGAGCGCACTCGAAGAATTATATCAAGACGGTAAGGTTAAAGCGATCGGCGTTTGTAATTTCACAATCGAACACCTTAAAGAACTACTTTACCACGCGACTTTTACTCCCACGATAAATCAAATTGAATTTCATCCGTTTCTTTATCAAAAAAAACTTTTAGAGTTTTGTAAGAGTCATAATATTAAAGTTGAGGCCTATTCTCCCCTTACAAAAGGAAAAAAGTTATCAGATAAAGTGCTCCAAGATCTTGACAATAAATATAAGAAATCCATCCCCCAAATCATGCTCAGATGGGGGTTGCAACACGGAATAATAGAAATACCCCGTTCGAAAAATAAGGATCACATCATCGAAAATAGCGATATCTTTGATTTTTATCTTGAAGAGAGCGATATGGAGCGCCTTGATAATTTAAACGAGGATTATCGAGCTGTTGATGATCCTGTCTTTACTTAGTGGTGGTGAAAATTACAATTAAATAAAAGAGAGATGTTTAGGTGAAAAAAAAATGAATGAAGAACCTTCAGAACCAAAAAATACTGAACCTACTATAGTAGATGAAACACCGAGTTTTGAGCAGCAACCAGCAACCAGAAAGAGCGCTCATAAACGGGATTCTTTACCTAATATCAGGTATTGTAGTCGTTGCTATAAGTTCTGATTTTAGGTAACATAAAATTCCCGTGAATGTTAGTATGGGGGATTCTCTTAGAGAGAGAGAGACTGCTATTTGCGTTCTGAGTTTTCTTTAAAAAAAACTTAAAACACATTTTTTTTCCGCTAATCTAGTAAAGAGAGCGCCAATAGAAATGCTCCATGGTATTCATTCAAATCTCCAACCCTCGATGTATCAATGATAACCTTCTCTAATCCCATATAAATTGCTCCATAGGCCCTCCCTCCACCGAGATGCGTGAGCGTCCGGTAAATTAGATTACCCGAGATTCCGTCGGGAGCAACGATTAAATTGGAATTATCTTCAATCGCCTTTTCAATGAGGATCTCATCGTGAGAAATCGCAACATTAGGAAATATTCCCTTAATATTTTTGATGACTTCCTTTGCATCCTTTATTGTCCGATCCACTCTTTCATCACGCCCGAGGTCAGATATTCTTCCACCGCTTAAGATACTTACTTTTGGTGTAATATCTAGCATTGATAATTGGTTTACCGAGGATTCAATAAAATTCAATTTTGATTCAAGATTGTTACATTCGTCGATCCCCACAGGACCATAGAAGAATTGATATCCGGCATTGGTCTCCAATAAAGATAATCGATTTATTACGGGGATTTTAAGGTTTTCTTTTATTATTGGTAAGAATTTTGAAGAAGAAATCCCTCCCCTAATGATAGCATCTACGGTATCGTTATTCAAATAAGCAATAAGAAGTTTAGCAGGTTCATCGGTATCCACCAAGATAATACTATCTTTATATTTCAAATAACTGGAATTCAAGGAGATAGGATCAATAAAATCCTTTTTCCCGAAAAAATAGACTTTATCCGAGACAAATTGGGTGAGAAATTTTATGGCGGCATATAAAATCTTCTTATTATGAAATTCAGACTCGCCTAACCCAATACCAATCTTAACTTCTCTGCCTTTCACGCCTCTGGTAAGTCGATTTATAATACTCATGATTAGAGACTTTTCCTCTCAAAGATTTTTTATTTTTCGATTTCATTTAATCTATTTGATATAATTATTAAAATAACTATAATTATTTTAAAAAGAATACTTTATCCTTTAAATATTAAACCTTTAAATTTGATTACGAAGGGAACATCTTAATAAAAACTTAAGCACATTCAGTTAAAAATTATTTTTCCTAATAATAATTACCAAAAATGTCGAATTTAAAGGCTATAGACTATTATAAAAAATCGTAAAGGTCTTAGAATTGTATATTGAGATACGAGAAACAGATATCAACTTCTCTTTTATTAATCAAGTATTTTTGTTTTTAAATGAGCTATTTTTTATTGATAAGAACTTAGGAAAGAAAAGGATGCGAGCGTCAATATTAAAAGAACCCCTGATACCGTCAGAAGTAAGAATAAGAAAGGGGGCGCCTTATAAATAACATATACAAGAATGAAAGTAAGGGCATCATAAACCCCGTGGGCAATGATAGGTGCTATGAGATTTTCCTCCCGCCAGTAGAATAAATAACCTAAAAGAAGTGATAAAAAAAGATAGGGGGGAAAATAGGAAAGAAATGAAACTATTATCGACAATAGAGAGGAGGTCAATAAGAATGTGAGGACATGAATCAATGCAAATATTATTGCCGTAGCCCAAATCCCGATCTGTTTTCCATAACTTGCAACCAAACCTTTTTGCATAAAACCTCTGAAAGCTATTTCCTCCGATAATCCTATAATTCCGATCATGATTATTGAGAATAAGATTATTTCTAATATAGTTGCGGAGGAAATGATCGATTCAATATCGACGCTTGGAGCTTGAGCGGTAAAACCAATTGGAAAAATTAAAACCATGCTAAATACAGACTCCAAAAGGAGGGATATTAAATTAACCAAAAATACTCCGATAATGGCAAACCCTATTCCTAATAAGATTTCTTTTAAAACGAATATTGTCTTAGGTTGCTTCAAATATAAGCCCAATATTTTAAAACGATTAGATAAATTGGGTTGTTTTAAAAATTGACCCACGTACAATAGTGGGACGATCAGAAAGACGAATTCCGAAGCAGATAGAATAACTATAAATATCGGTTGTTCCATTAAACCCATTAAGGAATCTAAATCGGCTACAAAGGGAAATATGAAAAAGAAGGGGATTATCGCAACCCCTGCCATAATAAAAATACTTAAGATAGGCCATATGATCGATGCCTTCGGCGTCCATGGGGCAAGGCCCACGGTTTTACTGAGATCGTTATCCCCTAGCTTAATTTCTTGGATAAACATTTCGGGTTTTTCTATGGTATATGGGAGTATTTCAAAATCAAGGCCACAAGCCACACAATATCGAATCTTCTTCTCCGTTTGAGGGATTTTGGTCCCACATCTTGGACAATACTTCCAAGCTTGATCAGAGGGCTCTTTTTCGTTCATAATCTAATTATTTGGGTTCTATTAAATCTAATGATTAAAGATAAATTAAAAAGTCTACGGCAAAAAATTAAAATGATTAATATTAATGGGTAAAATAGCAAAACAGAGTATTCTTATTTCGGCGGATGGGATTAATAAATCCATAACGTTCGAACTGGATCGTTTGTTCCAATGGAATATCTTTTAGATTAGATTCTCCGAGCCCCTCGGAAAGACTTCCATCAGGTTTTAATATTGAAACATTAATATTATCTTTTTCAGGAACCCATTGGATAATGGAATGATTTCGATCAAGCCCCGTACTGTGATATTCTGCTTCAACGGAATTATCATTTAACCGTTTTTGATTAATTTTTATATTGATTAAATCCTTTAATCGAATAATGGTGCCCTTCTCCAGTTTTTCTACATCGGTTTTAGAGATATATACCCCTAATTTCTTATTATTTATGGAACATTTGATCCTTCTCCTACCCCTTTCTGGCTTAGTGGGAAGCAGCAAGGGTTCCGCTATTAATGCATTGTCAGGCACATTATTAACCATGACTTTTACCGGACTTTCGACGTAGAACTATCTATTTGAAATACTATCGATAAGATCTTGGTTTTTAGAGTATAACCAATTTACTGAGAATGTTATACCGGATGTCGACATGCCCAGATCTAATAATGTTTGTCGAATCGCTTGGGGTTCTATCCCCCGCTTTTTAAGGGATTGAAGGCTCCAAGTTCGAGGATCTTCCCAACCATCATATTCACCCTTAATTATCATATTCCGAGCAGCGGTCTTGCTTAATTTCATATTAGGAAAGTTAATTCTTCCATAGTGCAGAAATTGGGCCTTTTTCCATTTGAAGTGGTCCCAGATAAAATCTTCAATATAATCTTCTTTAATCAAATCGGTGCCCCTTAGAATATGCGTTACCCCTATTAAGTAATCGTCAACAGCCCATGAAAACTCCAGCATCGGCCACACATGATATTTTTCGCCTACACGTGGATGGGATGCTTCCGATATACGCATAATAATTTGATCTCGAAGGGCGGGGTCCTTATGATCCATTCCCGTCTTAATTCGTACGACCGCTTCTGTTTCGTGGTATTCCCCATTGAGCATTTTTCGCCACTCTTCTAAGTTTTTCTCAATTGAATTATCTCGATGGGGGCAATTCTTCTTTTTTTTAATATATTTTTCTTTGAAATTTTTAGCGGAACAAAAGCATACATACGCTATATCATCTTCTATTAATTTTTTGCAATAATTATAATAGTGCGCCAATCGATCGCTTTTGTAATAGATTTTATCATATTTTACTCCTAACCATTCCAATCCCTCTTTAATTAAGTCATAGGCTTCCGGAAGCACATACTTTGCCCTTTCTGGATCGGTTTCCCTTAAGAGCTTGGAACTTCCGATAGTGTCATCAAAGAATAGGATAAGCTCGCCGTCATTTTTCTTTACATACTGGTCATTGAGAACCACCATTCGAGCGTTCCCGATATGGAGGGCTCCACTGGGATAGGGGGCCATTCTCATGATGATCTTCTCATAGTGGTCTTTGTTAGGTAATTCAGCGAGTGTTTTATCCTCCTCTACGGACTCCTCTTCTTTTAGAGCATTGGGATCAATTGATAAAAGTTTTTCCTTCTGCTCCTTATATTCTAGGTCCGAGATTTTTTTAATGATTTCATTCAATAAGGGAATTATTTCCTTTGCGTGCGGGCGTAGGTCTTTTCTCTCCGCCATTAGCTTCCCCATAATGGCCTTATTATTGGGTTCTCCTTCGAATTTCACCGCATTTTTGAGCCCGTTAATCCAGAGGATTTGTTTTATTTCTTCTTCATCCATTTTTGATCACTTTCGTTAAGATTCAATATAGAGGAATTTATTGATCTTTCTTATAACTCTATTCTTATTAATATTTACAACCAAAAAAACCATACTAAGAATTGAGTTGTTCTTTCAGATAAAAGAATAAGAAAAAAAGTATTTAGAATTCGTAATCATTTTTCGTACCCATTAGAGTGGTAGTCTCCTCAACCCATTTACTCAATTCTTCCTCCGTACGGCAGTAGGTAACGATTGTATCGAGCTCATTCAGGTCACTAAAGGCACATTCCACGATAACATCCCAACCACCGTAAATCGCCGTTGCATAAGTCACTTTCCAGTCTCCCTCACCCTCTTTTGAACTAAGCCCGCTTAGTTTTTCTACAACATCCCACTCCTTCCCAACTATCTTTAAGCGGATTAAAATATACCCGCGAAAATATCTCTTGGCCATTTTAATTCAATTTTGGAATTAATTTCACTTTATAGTATTTTTTTCACTAATTAATACAATTAATTAGATGTTATAAAAAAATTTAATGTAAAGTAGAGGTTTTAATAATTAGCTTAATAATCATACAAGGAGAGAAAAAATGAGTTCAGTGGATAATAACCTAAAAGAGATGTTGAGTCGGCTTTTCGATGATATAGACGGGGACTTATTAAATGATGTTGGACGCATTTTAGAATTATACCTTCAAAATAATTCAATCTCATATAAAAACATAAAGCATATAGTCGAGGATGATGTGATGGACGCGATGCTGTTCTTATCGGAGAAAAAATTGTTAATCCCTCAACAATCATCTCATGGAACGTTAGAATGGAGCGATTCATTTCTTAATACCTCCCCCGAGGAGAAATATAACATGCCTCAAATCACAAGAGAGCTACTAAATCATGCTAGAGTGTGTGGAGTATTTAACATTGAAGAAATTGTCAGAAAAAAGTTTAAGAATATCGAAGATCCCAACTATAAAGAAATGCCCGATTTACTCAGACGGTTGTTACAAATGGAAAAACACCTCCTAGTCAATGGAAGGCAAATAAGAAGCATATGCGAGGATAAAGGCATCGAAGCGCGGATTGATTCCATCGTCTCAGAACTAAAGGGAATGGGAATTATGAGTCCCGTCATCACACGCGGCCTTTTTAGTGCGGTGAAATCAAAAACACCCCAGTACGAATTAAATCCAATACTCGTTGCATTATACAAGAATTAAAAACCGAAGGGATATTTGCAAAATCAATCTCGGGTAGTTGGTCGATACTACTCTAAGGTATCTTACTTTTAAAATAATAGTTATTAATTATGAGTAAAATTGCCCAAAAAGAATATTATGATAAAGTGCTGGGATCGTGGCTCGGAAGGATCTCAGGTGATTTCGTTGGCGCCCCCTTGGAATTTAAGCCTTATACGTTAAATCGGTTGTTTCATGGAAATTTATCCTATTATCCCAAACCCGTTGATATCACCTACGTAAATGACGATGAAATGTACGAAATATGCGGGTTAATCGCCTTGGAGAAACACGGACTCGACCTTTCCGCATCAGATATTGCCGGAGAATGGGTTGATTTACTCTATAGGCAAAACTTCACCGCAGAGAAAGTTGCCCTAAAAAACCTACGGGGGGGTATTGAGCCACCTAACTCCGGAAAAGTTAATAATATTTACTATGACGCCATCGGTGCGCAGATGAGGGCCGATATTTGGGGCCAAATTACCCCTGGACTACCAGAGCTAGCAAAGAAATATGCCGAAATGGATGCTTCGATCTCACATGCGGGAATAGGAATCCAAGGAGAAGTATTTATTGCCGTGCTTCTCTCCCAATCGTTTTTTGAACGAAATATACGGAAAAACATCGATAAAGCATTAGATTACCTTCCATCTGTGGAGGAAAGCCTCTATACAAGGATAGTCAAATTAGCGATCCATCTACATAAGAAATACCCATCAGATTTCCGAAGGGCACGCCATAGGCTCATTCAGCTATGGCACGATATTCGCAGGAACATTATCCTCTCGAAAGAACCCAAATTAAGCGAAAGAAGCGTGAAGTTTCTCAATCGGTTCGTTTCGGGAGTTCATGTACTTCCCAATGCGGGCATCATCACATTAGCCCTCCTCTACGGTGCCGAACGCGAAGATCAATTGGGTAGCTCCATATGCCTGGCCGCCTCCATGGGGTTGGATACCGATTGTAATTGTGGTAACATCGGTGCGGTGCTCGGTGCTCAACTTGGCGCCAAAAATATCCCAGAAAAATGGAAATTACCGCTCAGAAATACCTTCTCCACTTATGTAAAGGGATATGAACGCTGGAAAATTAGCGAATTGGCCGAAAGAATCTCGGCAATAGGGGTCGAACTTTTAGAAAAGCATGATATGCTATTAGGTGATTAGTCCAGAAATCTTGTAATGATGATTGATTTAACCACATCTTCAAAAATAACCCTTCCCATCATCCGGTAACCTTCCGCAGAAAAGTGAAGCCCATCCGAATAGGCGCACTCCTCGCGCAAGTTTCCTTCTTCATCCGCCATTCCGTGATAAAGGTCCGCGAATGGAATGTTATGGGTTCGGAAAAAGTCCTCCAAGCTCTTATTTAACTCGACCTTCCTCCTATTATATCCCCGACTTGATAGCTCTTGGCGTATGGGCGGAATGTTCGCCCCAATCGAGACAATATCTGAAACCCGCGATATCTCGTGTAACTCTTGAATGTTCGCAACAATTGTCTCCCCTGCAATTCCCCACCCCAAATCGTTGGTTCCGCCAATAATTATCGAATAGTCGGGTTTAGGGCGATATTGTATTACATCTCGCTCAATGCGGTTTAATAAATTTCTCGTTAACTCTCCCGGGATTCCTTTATTCACGAAGGTTAAATTATTAAGGATATAGTCATCCATAGTACCTAAATTCTTCTCTAAATATTCTATGCTATAATGCTTCAACCAATACTCATACTGCGATTTGATATCCCCGTAACCTTTAGAGACCCCATCGATTGCGGGGGAATAGCCAGGGTATCCGGCCGTCAACGAGTTTCCAAGGCAAAGCACAATCATACGTGGAAGGCCCCTAATCGATGTTCACAGGCGTTTTGCATTGATTGCAACGTTTCGCACCACGAAATAGTGTATTTCCGCATTCTGGACAGTGATATCGCTCTTCTTCCTGCCTAACAAATTCCTCATCCCCTAATTTCCTCCATACGGGGATCGTCCTATGAATCACCTTCTTGCCGACTGCCAGCGGAAAATTCTCTATATACTTACAGGGCCACTCATCACACTGATGACAGCCATCAAGCCCTTTTTCTAAGGCACATTCCTTAATTGGACAATGGCGGCACACGGGAAATACCACCCCATCCGATAAACAACCCGTGCACGCAATATCATCCACCGTTTTGGCAAATGCCTTATATATCGGTAAGAGTGCCTTTTTAAACTTTAGATTCTCGTCCCTATGGGCGATGTAGACCGCACAGACGCCGCAATAGAGCCCACAAGGCGCCATTAATTCCTTTTTGACTTCTACCATAATTATAAGTATTTTTAAATTTAAGTAATCTATATTTAATTTTTAATTTTAATCAATATTATGAATCTAGTAATTGTTTTATATCTTCATATTTTAGGGGGGTTGAAGCCTCTAATATCAAATCCGCCTGCACCAATTCCTCTTCGGGATGCGTGGTGGTCAGTGCGATTGCTTTCATCCCTGCTTTTTTTGCCGCCTCGATCCCGACGGGCGCATCCTCAATAACCACACAGTTTTCCGGTTTGGCGCTAATTTTTTCTGCTGCAAGTAAGAACGCGTCTGGCTCGGGTTTTCCCCTTTGTACATCTGCTGCCGTAATAAAGGCGTCAAAAAGGGTTCTAAGTTCGAGGCTTTCAACCAATAGCATCACATTTTCGGGTGGGCCGCTAGAGGCTACCGCCATTTTAACGCCCTTGTGCTTTAAATCCTTTATGAGGAAAATAACCCCCGGCAAGGGGACGATCTTATCTTTTACCATCTGGCGGTAATATTCCTCCTTTAAATCTGCCCACTCACGCACTTGCGACTCCTCGGCGCTTTCCCCTGCCAACCGGCGTGTAACTGGCACGGTTTTCTGCCCGAACGTGTCCTCGAAGAATTCTCTCGTAAACTCTACACCGATCTCATCTGCCAGCCTTTTCCAAGATTGGTAGTGGACTGGTCCAGTATCGGCAAGCACGCCATCCATATCGAAAATAACCCCTTCAATAGCCATATTTATCGGCACCCTTTACTTTCAGTAATGAATTGTTATTATTTAATTTAAAAGCCCTTTAATAAGTATTGAATTTGATCCCACTAATAAAAACTTGGAAGATATAACATTCAAAATGGGCTAAAGATTTTTTTATATTCCCAATTGCTCATTCAAGAATTCTTTCTTAAGGATTTTAGGCCTTTATTTAGAATATGGGAGAAAAGAAAAAACCGTTCTCTATATTAAAAATAAAATATTGATAATATTAACATTACTTTTACATATCTAATAACAGTTAAAATGAAAAAAATACCTTTTGTAGTCCTTAGTGGACTTATTGTCTTTGCTTCATTTATCCCACTTGGGATTATAAGTACTCTTTTTGCTCAAGACTTAGTAGAGGAATCAGAAGGGCCATCCTCTGAAAGGACACTGAAAGTTAGTGGTACACATAGCCCTATTGTAATTAGCAGCAACTCCGAATTTACTGTTGCCAATGGTGTTGTAGGAGGAAATGGAATGGAAGGATCGCCATATCTCATTGCCCATTGGACAGTTGATGCCGGTGGTTCCGGTTCTTGTATCTCGATCTCTGACACTACTGCTTACTTCTCGATTGAAAACTGTACATTGTCCAATTCCGGAAGTTCAATTGGTAATGCGGGAATTTCATTAGACAACTGTACAAATGCAAGGATCTATAATAATACTATCCTCAATAATGAGGATGGAATTTATTTAGATGAGAACAGTGACCAAAACCAGATAATCAATAATACTATCTTGAATAATGATGACGACGGCTTAGAAATACGTGACAATAGTGGTTCAAATCAAATATTCAATAATACAATTTCAGATAATGGAGATGAAGGGATTGATTTATTCTTAAGTTCCTCAAATAACGTATCAGATAATACTTTAACTTTAAATGATGGATGTGGAATATCTTGTACTAGACTTTACATGGGATATGTGATATCTGGGTTTAATAGAATAATCAACAATACCATTTCAGAAAATGATAATGGAATACATATACAGTGCCATGAAAATATAATCTCAAATAACACTATTTCAAATAATACAGAATATGGAATAAAAGCATATAATAGCGAAGATAACTCAATCTTGGATAATATCATAAAACTAAACCATCAAGGGGGAATAGATCTATATGGGGAATGCGAAGATAATCAGATCTCTAAAAATAGAATACTAAATAATATTGGTGATGGAATAAATCTGCATTCATGGTCCGCCCAGAGTTATTGGTGTTATTCCAACGATATTATCAATAATACGATTATTAATAATCAAAACGGGATATATCTGGACGATACAAACAGTAATGATATTTTTGGGAACAAGATAAACAATAACACTTGTGGAATTAATTCAGTTGATAGTGATTGGACAGATATCATAAAAAACAATATTAGCGGAAACCAAAATGATGGAATTTACTTGGATTCAACCAGCAACGGCGTAGAAATCTTAAACAATACTATCTTTAATAATACTAATGGGATAAATCTGGATTCAAGCAGTTCTAACCTTATTTCTTACAATAATATCTCCTATAATAGAGATGAGGGGAACTATTTACAAGCTGGCAGTGATAGCAACGAAATAGTAGATAATAATATAACAAAAAATGACGATAATGGTGTTGAAATGAAGGCATGCACTTCTATCATTATTTCGGGAAATTTAATAGACAGAAACAAGGGTTATGGGATAAATTATACCTCTTGTGATTTCATTACGATTTCAAATAATCGAATCTCGGAAAACGAATATTATGGGATATATTTATGCACAGGCGATAATAATAACAATGATATTATAGAAAACACCGTATATAATAATGGTTTATTTGGAATTGTTCTGGATTCAAGCCATTCAAATCTGTTGGCGAATAATACAATTCAGTATAACAGTTTTGGAATCATCTTAAGATTTAATAGCACGAATAATGTTATCTCCGGAAATAACATCACATATAATAGTTTTGATGGTGTGTACCTCTTAAATAGTAGCCTCACTATAATAACACAGAATAATGTTTCGAATAACAACGATGATGGAATTTATTTAAAGGGGAGTTATTCCAACATAATTTCCTATAACACAATATCAGACAATGACGCGAAAGGGATTTATTTGAATACCGATGATACCAACAATACGTTCTTGGCTAACACGATTGACGGAAATGAATATGGCATTTATTCTAAATCAAGTAGTCCAAATACATTCTCTGAAAATGTTATTTCAAACAATGACAATGGTTTGCATTTAGAATTTGGTGATTCCAATACAATTACGGATAATGAAATTCATCATAATGAGAATGGTATATATCTAGACTCCAGTGATTCGAACGACATTAAAACGAATCTGCTTTATAATAACAGTCAAGGCTTTTATTATAAAAATTCGGAGTCTAATATAGTTTCTGAGAATTGGATTTGGGATAATGATGTCCCTATGGAGAATTATTCTGGGGAAATTCAAAACAATTATATAGCTAATAACTTTTATCACTCCTATTATGATCCGGATACCGATGGGGATGGACTACCGGACCGTACCGAATTTGCAATTGGGACTAACCCGTGGAATATTGATACTGATTTGGATAATCTTAACGATGGATTCGAGATTAAATACGGGACAGACCCCCTCGATGATGATAGTGATGATGATGGATTCTATGACGGTGTAGAAGTTAGAAGCGGTACCAACCCATTAGACCCAAACGATTATCCGGGAGCCCCAGATGGAGATGATGATGACGGGCAAACCGACGGAAATGGAAATACTCTCGGAGATAGTCTTCCATTGGTCTTAATAATCGTCGGTTCCTCCGTGGGGGTGGCTTTTGGCGCTGGAGCAAGTGGTTTAATAATTAAACGCCGGAAAGGGTAAAAATTCCTAAAGTTAAAATCTTTTTTTTTGACTTTTTTATTTTACATTTTATTTTATTTTAATTATCGCTTTTTCTCTTGATTTCCTAAATACACACATCAAAATGTCAGAAATAAGTAAAGATAATTTTAACAACAACCTTTAATTATTTTAATAGATTTATTTAACATAACTAGAGAATAACTCATTGACCCTGTAGTACATCGACTTTCAGGGGCAGGGCGCGTTGAGCTACCCCTATTGTCGCGTGATGGCGAATCCTGCAATCGATAAGGACGGCAACGTGTACGTGGGATCCAAATTCAATGAAGATTCCGAGTGGGTGTCCTTGACCCCAGACGGCACGGAGCGCAGTATAGCCCTTTTATCTACGAGTTATCGTTATGTCGGAGAAGAAAGGGACTAAGGATGGTTCCTTTACTAAATTCTCTATTCGATTTTGACAAAAAAAAGTTAAACTTTACAATAACACTCTTCTATTTAAACAAATATCTAATAATTCCTTTAAAATTAGGTATATTAACAAGTGTTTTGGAAGAGATTAATGGGTGTTCAAGTAATTTTAATATGATCCTGGAGGGATTTGAACCCCCGATTTCTGGCTTTCTGCAAGCTTACTGCAAGCTTACCGCATGCCAGCGCCCTATCCACTGAGCTACAGGACCAAGAAGTACAAGGTCAAGAGTTATGGAGCTCCCGTTGGGAAATGGCTACTTCTTCTTCTCTAGTTAAATTAAATAAATCTAATAAAATAATTAAAATTTGCTGTTAAATTTTTTGACCTTATAATGAACATTTTTTAAAGTCTAATTATGAATAAAAGGATGGTTTAATCCCTGTTCCTTCAATATCTTCGGTGTTTATCGTTCCTTGGCAAAAAGCATGTATAATTTGAATCGCATTAAAGTCAATAAAAAACAGCTTTTTCACAATATCCTTGAATTGATTAATAGAAAAATCAGATTTGTCTTCAAAATAATATTTCTCAAAGATTTGATAGCGTTTGTTTTTAAAATCAATATTAAAATGAACTTCCTTATAAACAAAAAGTTTTTGAAGGATGATAAACAACTGCTTCTGCTTTTTCTCCTCGAAAGACCTTAAAATACTTAAATGTTTGGGAGATAATCGCGTATTAGCCTTTATTTCAATCCCATTCTTCTCGGGAGGTTTAAAAACGATAAAAGTCTTCCCTTTTTTGCTGGGATAAGTAAATCTAAACCCGAAATCAATGGGCTCATTCTCTATAGTATCTCTAAAAAACCCTATCCTTTCAATATACTCCTTTATTGTATTTGCTATTTTCGGTTCCATATGAATAACCCTCTATTTATTAATCTAATATGACTAATAGCTTAAATATCTAGGGGATTTTAAGCTTGGGTATTTATAGATAATCCAAAATTTCGGAGATATCCTTAATTTTCGTAAGATCTTTCAACGGAATCTCTTTTTCGTAGGGAAATTTATACTTTCGCTCCTTTAATACTGCTTGGAGGCCAGCACGATGGGCACCCATGATATCTGCATATTCATCTCCACACATTATCGTACATTTCGTATCCGCTTCCGTCAAACCCATCTTTTTCATTGTATAATAAAAAATATCTTTGTGGGGTTTTCGCATCCCAAATTCAGCAGAAGTTATAATTGCGTCAAAAAGATTCAGTAAATCATATTTTTCAAGTACTTTTCTTATCATAGCATGGTGAGGATGATTGGAAAGTACCCCAATTTTAAGGTTATGGTATTTATTTAATCTTTTAAGAGTTTTTTCTGTATTTTGAAAGGGGATCCATTCTTTCTCTTCGCAAGAGTGAAATAGATTGGGTAAAGTCTCCCAAATATTCTCATCTATCCCTCCGATGTTCATCGATGCACACAGTTTTCTGAATAGATGTATGGTTGTAAACTCCTCATAATTTCCCTTACCCCGCTCTCTAAATACATTACTTTGCAGCTTGAGAAATTTACCGATAAACTGTTTCTTTAATGTCTCTTTTGTTAAAACCTTTTCTTGAAATAAGAATTCAGCCGCTTTCTGAAGGCCCTCCTTATAACAATCCAAATACTTTTTAAGCGAAACCTCTTCAAAATAAAATAGCGTGAACCCAAAGTCGAAAATGACCCCTTTAATTTCCGAAATTACCATCACATGTTATTAATTTTTTTGATATTAGTATAGTCTTCAAACATTTTAATTTAACTATTATTTTAAATTATGTATTAGATATGTTTTTTAAGTAGATTAGTTAATCAGAAAACAATCGCCCTCCACTAATTATAAAAAGATTCCGCCTTTTTTTCTTTTATACCTAATCATAATATTTTAATCTATTATGACAATTGATAAATGGATTTCTAAAGAAACGTCAAAAAATGATAACGACAAAAATAAGGATAATTCCATGAATTATCGAAAAGGAAGTAAAACTTTAACAGAAAAGAAAAAAGAAGATCTTGTTAGAGAAAGAATTAGTAATGTATTGGATCAGAGAAACACCTCTCTCCCTAAAGAAGCCCCTAACATAAGTCAGGAAGATTACTTTTTGAAGAGAATAATTGAATTTTACGACTGGTTAAATAACCGAATTTATTTACAGGGAGACAGGGGGAAGATAAAGCAGTGGATTACCAGCTTATATAAAATAATTGAGGAGGAAAAGAGAATTAATTCGAAAATGTCAAAATCAGATGGAAATAGGGAACACGAATTAAATAAAAAATTTCGAACCATCCCTCCCCGATTGATAGACGAAAAAACTCGAGTAGCATTACAAAAGAAGTTAAGGTGGACAGAGACAACGAGTTCTGACGACTATTACTTGCGGAAATTAAAAACTGAAATGCAAGAAAAATTAAAAGAATTGAAATATTTAAAAATATTAAAGGATATAATACAATTATAAGGACGGAATAATTTTACGAAAGACAATGTTTGTGATTTTCCCAATAGCCGGCGTCGGAAAGAGGCTCCAGCCATTTACATTCTCGAAACCGAAGGCCTTCATTAAAATTGCGGGTCAGAGACTCATAGATCATATTATAACCAAACTCAAACAAACTTTTCCAGAAGGAACAGCGATCCTATTTGTTGTAGGATATAAGCAGCGCCAAATATCTGAATATCTTAAGTCAAAATATTCCGACTACTTTACTCTTTATTTTAAAGAACAAGAACCCCAAGGATATATCGATGATACTCCATACTTTTCCGGATTAGGTGATGCAATTCTTTTGGCAAAGGAATTTGTAAAGGATGATAATGATATTTTTATTTGTCTTAGTGATAGATTGCCGTTAGAGGATTATGCATCGATCTTATTAGAGTTCCATAAAAATAATTGTGATGGTGTCATTAATACCAAGAGGGTGGATAACCCTGAATTTTACGGAATAACGAAAACGGATGAGGAAGGTAATATTACGGAAATCGTTGAGAAACCAAAAGAATCTTTATCCGATCTGGCTGTGTCAGGGGCATATTTATTTTCCAAAAGGATTTCTGATAGATTATTTGAGCTCCTTGAAGAACAGAGTAAGATTGAATTAGAAAACGGCGAAGAGCACCAATTAACACCAATCATAGAAGACCTAATCAAAGAGGGTAAACAATTAAAGGCCCACATAATGAAAAAGGAGATACTCGATTTTGGAAGGCCCGACTCCCTTTTGAAGGGAAATCGTTACTTGCTTTCTGAAATAAGAGTTAAAAATCCGCTATATGAAGATCTCATTCAAGAAAATCAGATTGAGGATTCAAAAATTATCCCTCCTGTTTGTGTGGGCAAAAATGTTCAAATTAAAGACTCTGTGATCGGACCTAATGTCTCTATTGGGGATGAAGTCGTATTAAATAAAAGCATTCTCTCAGAATCTGTGGTAGGCGACGGAGTACAACTTGAAAAGATAATTTCTAAAAATAGCATTTTCGGAGATTTTTGTACACTTCAAGGATTGATAAAGAAGGGAGTGACCATTGGCGATTCGACGTATATTCATACTTTTCAAACAAGAGATAGCTATAATAAGAGTTGAATCTTTTTAGAATATTCTCAGAATGAGATGAGGGGAATATCTTGAGCATAGATTTTAACCTATTTATATTCGTAGGAGCCGCTGGGATTATCCTCATCTCAATCGGGATAATAATAAAAGAGCGATTAAAGTAAGATCTTTTTTATATCTTTGGGGGACTCTGTTTGGAGATTTATAGTATATCACTTGGAGACATAATCTTTATCATCCTCCAAATTATTTTCACTATTTCCGCTTTATTCGATTTTATACAAATTGTACTGCGAGATCGAAAAAGAGCAAAATCCTTTAAAATATTAGGTTTAAGATTTTAGGCTTTTAGAATTAATCAAAAATATTTAAAGTTTAAGATTCTATTTAATTAATAGAGTAAATTAGAATTCAAATTTAGATACACAAAAATTTTAAAAAGAGAGAATCACATTGGAAAGGCAAAATACCTCAGATTCGATAGAAGTGTATGCTAATTACTGGAAAAAAAAAATTCAAAGAAACAAAAAGAAATTAAAGGAGAGAAAAGAAACTCTAATCAAACACGCAATAAAGTGCTCAGAATTATTAAAAGCAGAATTTGGGGTAAAAAAAGTGTATTTAATTGGGTCTTTGACCAGAGGATTTCAGATCCACGAACATTCCGATATAGATTTAGTTGTAGTTGGACTTCAAGCTCGAGACTATTTTTCAGCTTTGAATAAAGTATATAATATAATTCCAGCGGGAATAAATATCGATTTAATTACGGCAGAGTCAGCAAATCTTTACATGAAAAAAGCAATTATAAGAGAAGGGGTTTTGCTTTAATGGGAGAAAATCATTTTCAAATTTTAAAGGCAGAAATTAAGAACGAATTAAATATCCTCAAAAGATTAACTCAGGATTGTTTAAAATTTTATAAATCTCATAAGAATGAAATTGACTCTTCAGTTAATTTAAGAGTCTTAGGGAGTTTTCTTCATGATTTTTATACATGTATTGAAAGAATATTCAATAAGATTGCAAACGAGATTGATGGTGAATTACCAAGTGGTCCAGCATGGCATAGTACTTTATTAGAACGTATGAATCTTAACATAAAACCAATAAGAAAAAAAGTTATTAATGATAACTTAAAGGGAATTTTATACGATTATTTAAGATTCCGACACATCTTCCGGCATTTATATGGATTTGAATTGGATTGGTATAAAATGGAACATTTAATTAAGTCTATTAAAGAAACGTTCAAACAGTTTAACCATCAACTTAATCACTTTTTAACTTTTTTCGATGAAATCGACCAAATCTAAAGATTTGGAAATCTTTGTCTCATTTAAGCGCCTTTTTGGAACTTTTTGGAAAAAATGGATGATTACTTATAAAATGAGCACCAAAAATTTAAATTCATTAATTAAATGTTAAATTTATTTAAGTTTGGCAAATATTATTCCTTTAATTCTAATTTGTTCTACAATTCCGCTATAAGTAATAATTATGGATACTCCTTCCAAGCCTTTCATCCAATATATTAATAGAAAATTAACAGAATGCTTATATAGGTGTATAGCTTCATTATAAATATTAAAAAAATAAAAAAAATACTATAAGAGGTGGATACATATCCCAGTATGTGAAGTCTGCGGTAAAAACCTAAAAAACCCTAATAGTCAAGCCCATATCAATAGCAAATATCATCAAGATGCGTTAAAAAATCTAGAGGCATCCAAGAAGAAAAAGAAAACAAAGAAAAAAACATCGAAGGGGAATAATGCGTCATTTGCATGGGCTCCAATTAGGCGGTTAATGAAGAGCCAAGGGGCAACGATCGTCTCAAAGGATGGTGTTGATTTCTTAATCGGGCATCTTCAAGATAAAGTGATCCAATTAACTGAAAAAGCCCAAAAGTTTACGAATCATGCAAATAGGAAGAAAATCAGCCGGGATGATTTAGTTTTGGGAATAAAATACCAATAAAAGACAAAAATTAACATCCCAGGTTTATTTTTAATTCGGAATATGGAATAGTGATAATAAATTCCTAAAAAGTGTGTTTAAAACTATAGAAAATTAAAAAAAATAAATTAAAGGGCAGGTCGTTTATCTTGCCACGGAGATATCTCTTCAAAAGCCTTTGAGGCTTGGAGGACTTTCTCTTCATCAAATCTTCGTCCGACAATTTGCATCCCAATGGGTGTCCCTTCACTGGACCATCCACACGGTATCGAAGCGGCAGGATTCCCTGAGAGGTTAAAGGGGAATGTAAATGACATCCAGGCGACGGGAGAAGCCCGTCTGCCCCCTATTTTTCTTGGAAACATCTTTCCTAGCTCAAATGCAAATACTGCAGTGCTGGGAGTGACCAATAAGTCATATTTCTGAAAGCTTTTGGCAACCACCTCATACATTTCTTTTCTAAGGTGTCTGGCTCGTTGGAGATCTACGGCAGAATATGTTAATCCCGCTTGAATCATCCGTACCAAGTTCGGAGTCATTTTATCCTTCCATTCCTCCAAATAGGATTCAAAATCAAACCCAAGACCAGCTGTAACTAATGTGTTAAATGCCATAGGACATTTTCTTCCCAAATCGATTTCTGCCTTTTCTACGGCCCATCCAAACCGTTCAAACTTTTGTACTGCGTCTAGAACCGCTTCCTCTACCTCGGAATTAATAGCCTTTACGAAACCCAAATCTAAAGAATAGCCAATCTTAAGATCTTTTGGTTTCTTATCTACTATGTCTAAATAGCTGATACCGTTATCCGGGAGAGAATGCCGGTCGCCCTCGTATGGTCCCTTCATAACGTCTAACATTAGGGCGGCATCCTTTACATAGCGGACAATTGGCCCATAGACACTAAGCGTCTTAAAATTAATCCCATTTTTTGGATAGTAGGGTATCCTTCCGAAGGAGGTCTTTAAACCATAAATACCGCAGAAACAGCTCGGAATTCGAATGGAACCCCCGCCATCGGAGCCAATAGATAAAGGACCTAGACCAGAGGCTACTGCCGCTGCAGTTCCCCCACTGGATCCCCCCGAGGTTCGTTTTAAATTCCATGGATTCTTGGTTTTCCCAAAAATTTGATTATCGGTGACAGCTTGATGTCCGAAGGCAGGTGTATTCGTTTTCCCCAATAGAACGATTCCCGCATCCTTCAAACGCTTCACCACGACCTCATCTTGGTCGGGAATATTATTTTCATGAAATACACACCCATATGTCGTCTTGATATCTTTCGTTGCTATTAAATCCTTAATGGATGTCGGAATTCCGTGTAATAAACCAAGTTTTTCACCATTCTTCACCATTTTATCCGCATGCTCTGCCATTTCCCTCGCCAAGTCGAATGTTGGAGTACAATAGGCATTAATTTTCGGATTGATTTTTTCGATCCGTTCGATAATTGATTCGGTAAGCTCGAGTGAAGATATTTCCTGAGTTTTGATCTTTTCCTTGATTTTAAATGCTGACATATAATACATATCTTCTTTATTCATAATTATCACTTGAAATGAAATTTTTTCTCTATAATTAAATAATAATATGTTTTTAGTATTAAAATATCATTTCATATTCAGCAAAAAGGTATCCAAATGGGTTTATGGATTCAATCTAATTTGATAAAAACTCTCTCTGGAACGTATGTATAGTACCTCGCTTTTTATAATGCCCTTATTTCAGGATCCTTATTAGATTATTTTTACGATTTTTACTTTGAATAGAATTAAATTAACAAATTAATCGTGATATCCCATCACCCTCAGGGAATTTTGCTTTTTGCGTTTTATCTGCCGATCTTTTAGAGGTGCAAGGAATTTTTAATTCATAATTAGATCCCACTTTTCGCAAAATCTTGTTTATGGGACATTCACTTTTTCCTTCACACAGATGTCTATTATGACTGATTTCCTTAGTAACCATGGAACAAATAATCTCAATTAGGACTAAATGATCTATTGCTTTGGCTAATTTTTCGCGTTCACATTCAAAGTGGCACTCAATATCTTTCAAGACATTTGGTAAGTAAAGGATAATATCATCTATAATTAAATGATGTGTAGCTCGGGCACTAGGAAGCAAGATATGTCCATTCTGTAAGACCACTTTTAATTCATGCATTTTTGCTCACCTATATTATCTCTTAGATTAATTGAATTTGGAACAATGATTAAAAAATCTTGCCAATTATCTTAAACCTTCCCAAGTGATTTACCTAATCCTATTCTATAATTCATTATATACAAGTCGGTTATCTTTTTTCTTGGACTTAGCTTTTTCTTTAAAATACTTCATATAATCAGAGTAAAAGTTGGAATTCTGCTTTTTGATTTTAATAAACTGCGAATATGGATTAGATTTTTTTTTCTCTTCTATTTCGTTCATTTTTTTATAAAATATTATTCTATATATTTATATTCTAGTTGGATAGTGTTTGTCATAGTATTTAAATCTTTGCATGCAGTTCGGAATATTGAATAGTATTACTTAAAAGGTTCAATCCTAAAATAAATTATGAAACAGAATTCTATGGGTAAAAAATTGAAAGATAAACCTAAAAAAAAATCCTATACATCAAATATAATCTTATGAGTCATTTTATAAATCTCTATAAAGCTTGAAACATCCATCTCCGTTTTGACTCCCTCAATGACTTTAATCTTCTCATTAATAAACTTCCATAAGGCTTTCTCATTTTTCGCAATTACTCGCGCGACCATATCGTGATTACCTGTAGTTGTAGATACAAGCTGGATATTATCAAATGAGGCAATTTTTTGGGCGACTTCTTCCATTTTTAAAGGTTCAACCGATAATCCAATAATGGCAATGGTCTCAAATCCTACTTTTAAGGGGTCAATCAACGTATCAAACCTTTTTATCACACCAGAGTTGATAAGATTCTGTACTCTGTTATGGATTGTGCTTGCAGCTAAACCAATTCGTCTACTCAATTCCTGATAGGAAATTCTATAATTTTCTTGCAAAATATTAAGGATTTCCTTATCCTTTTCATCTAACTCAATTCTTTCATGTTTAGTTTTCTCTTGGTGTTCCATTTTATGTCTTTCCATTGCATATAAAATTGAGCGTGTTAACATCGAACCGGTAATATCATCTTTTACTAAATAGTCTTGTGCGCCTTTTTGTAAGGATTCCAATGCCAACTGCTTGTCATCTAAACCCGTTA
>CAZDJH010000012.1:0-19501 GCA_964505645.1 uncultured archaeon
AAAGAAAAAGTAAGAGGTTATGGAGAAGATGTAATTTTTGAAAACTCAAAGTACGAAGATATTATTTTTAATAAAAACATCTCATATTTAATTCAAATTGGTGTAAGTCAAGATTATAGCAATCGTGGAATAGGTTCCACTATCATTCAAGAAACCTATAAGCAAGTTAATACGCCGATAATTTCATTTGTGGTTAAAACACCGCTCCATAATGAACCTTCTCTCTATGTTCATTTAAAAAATGGGTTTGATTATTTTGGAGATTATATAGGAGAATACGATGAATTTGAAAATTATAGATCAATCGGTTTGATATATATTCCCGGTAATCCTATAAAGAAAAAAGAAGATGTAATGAATTTAATGGAATTTATTTACAATAACAATAAATAAAGTTCGAACATCTGCCAAATTTTTTACCAGAAAAAGGTCTAATAGGTTTTTTTATTTCTATTTTTAAATTTCAATATTAATTATTTTATATTTTATAGAAAATAGATTTAAAACAACTAGAATTTAATTTTAATTATACTAGGAAAAGTCAATTACGAATATAAATTAATATAATCTTAAAAAGGAAAAACAAAAATGAAAGCAATAAAATTAGCTGATGGAATCCACTGGATTGGGGCTAATATTTCGACAAATGACTTATTTGAGGGGATTTGGCCTATTCCCGATGGTGTCACATTAAATTCATATCTTGTTCAAGGCGGAAAAACTGCCGTGATTGATTTAGTAAGGGATTGGGGGGGCGCACCGACATATGTCCTTTCTCAGATGGAGTCTGTGGGGGTTAAGCCCAAAGACCTTGACTATATTATCTTAAATCACTTAGAACCTGACCATACAGGGTGGTTGGATATGATCCATATACTTTCCGAGAATGCCCAAATTCTTACAACTGAAAAGGGGGCAGAAGTCACGAAAGCATTTTATGATATTAGTGATAATGATATTGATATAGTGAAGTCAGGAGATACTTTAGATTTAGGAAATGGAAAGGTTCTTGTATTTGAGGAAGTTCCTCATGTACACTGGCCAGAAACTATGGTCACATATGAGACTAGCAGCAAGATTCTTTTTTCTTGCGATGCATTTGGTTCCTTCGGCGCGTTAAAAGGATCAATTTTTGATGATGAAGTTCCCAAAGCCGATTTTAACTATTATGAGGAGGAAACCCTTCGATACTATGCAAATATTGTAGGCCCATTTTCAACCCATGTATTAAAAGCAATAGATAAACTGGGTTCTCTTGAAATTGATATGGTTGCACCTTCTCATGGATTAATTTGGAGGGGGAAACCAGAACGCATCATTGAACAGTATGTAGCATATGCAAATTATAGCAAGGATTATGCTGAGCCTGAAATCACGTTAATCTGGGGGAGTATGTACGGCAATACAGAGCGTATGGTACGAGCGGTGTTAAAAGGAATTGCTAAAGAGGAGGTTCCGGTTCATATATTTCATGTTCCGGATGATGATGTATCATATATATTGGGTCAAGCTTGGAAAAGTGCAGGATTAGTATTTGGGATGCCTACTTATGAATACAAAATGTTTCCTCCAATGAGATATGTAGTAGATCTCCTGGCGCAAAAACAAGCTCGACATAAAAAGGTCCTAAGATTTGGGTCATTTGGATGGAGTGGAGGAGCAGAACGGGAGTTTAATGAAAAAATCGAACGATTGAAGTGGGATTTACTCGAATCCTTTGATTTTAAAGGTGCTCCAACTCAAGAAGATTTAGAAAAAGGCATCGCTTTAGGGCAAGAATTAGCAAAACAAGTTAAAGAGATTCCCCAAAAATTCGAGTAAATTTAATAACTCAGCAAGGTTTTAAAAGTTTTACCCTTTTTTTATTTTTTGTTTTAGTTAACCCTCCTATGACCGTGAGTTGTAGTGTAGAGTGCATTTGGTAATACCTCGTTAATTACATAATATATAGTATGGCAAGTATTTAAAAGCAAGCAGTCCTTTAGATTAATAATTAACTATGCGAGTTTTCTCATAGTAAAAATGATAAAAAGAGGTTTAATTTTATGAATGTTAAGAAAGTAATTGAGAAAAGGCGAGCCTATCGATCGCTTGACCCCGTAGAGATAACAGACGATATGATCCTGGATCTTGCGGAGGTCGCCCAAATAGCTCCATCATGTAGCAATAAACAACCTTGGAGATTTATATTTGTCCGTGATAAAGAGAAACTTAAGAAGCTGTTTAAAACCTTATCGAAAAATAATAATTGGATTGAAAAAGCATCGATGATGATTGCTGTCTTTAGCAAGCCAGAGTTCGATTGCATGATAAAGGAACGGAACTATTACTTGTTCGATACGGGATTAGCAGCGGCGTTTATTGTGTTGAGAGCCACCGAAATGGGTCTGGTCGCGCATCCAATTGCCGGATATAATGAAGAAAAGGGGAAAGAGATTTTGGAAATTCCGGAGGAAATGAGATTAATCACATTTGTGGTGATTGGAAAACACTCCGATACCATAAATCCCGTTCTAACAGAAAGTATGAAGCTAGGAGAGAAACAAAGGCCCCCTCGGAAAGATTTTGAGGAGTTTGTTTATCTCGATAATTACGGTAAATTATTAGATGATTAAGAAATCAATTTCATTTTCTTTAAATCTATAAAACTTTTACCTATTGCTTAAATTCCAAAATAGTAGTGAAACAAACATTAAGAATAATCTCGTATTAAAATGACTGAACTTCAAGAAACTTATATTTTATTTCAGAATATTTTAAAAGTAACCAATAAAAACTATTAAATAAGAATTAAAAGAATCAGAACTTGTAATATAAAAGAATTCCAACAAAAGGTAATAAAAATGGTAGATTATAACGAATTATATCAAACAGCAGATTGGAAAAAAGAGAAGCACGTTCCCGTGATTGATTTAGCAACTAAAGAGAATGTTGTAACCGTTCGACTCCATGTAGGCGAAGAGATCGGTCATCCAAATACAACGGAGCATCATATTAGATGGATTAAGGTATTATTTTGGCCTGAAGGAGAAAAATATCCCTACGAAGTAGGAAAGGCAAATTTCAATACCCATGGCGAATCCGTAGAAGGTCCTAATACATCTACGGTATATTGTGAACCAGAAGCTACTTTACGATTTAAAACAGAAAAATCAGGGACAATTATCGCTTTTAGCTATTGTAATATTCACGGGATGTGGCGAAACGAAGAGAAAGTCGAGCTTTAGACGTTTTCCTCATAGTATCATTTTTTTTTATTTTTATTTATCTATTTCTACATCGTTTTAATTTTAATAATCCAAAAGAAGTTATAATTATTTTTCTAGCAGTTTTTTTTTATCCAGCATTTTAAGAAATTCACTCTCATTTATTATAGTTGTATTTTCTTGTTTAGCATTTTCTAATTTTGATCCTGGATTTTCACCTACTACTAAAAAGTCAGTTACACTACTTATGCTTGAAGTTATCCTCCCCCCAAACATCCGAACGTATTCAGACGCTTGATCCCTAGTATATTTATTAAGAGCACCAGTAAATACGAATTTCTTTCCATCTAAAAACTGTTTGTGTCTCTCCTCTTCTGAAATCATCTTAACTCCATGATTCTTTAATCTCTCTATTAGTTCCTTATTCTTTTCCTCTTCAAAAAATGACACAACGCTCTCAGCAATTTGAGGTCCGATTTCATCAATGGCTTCTAAGTGGTGCTTTGATGCCTTTATTATTTTTTCAATATTTCTAAAATTATCGGCGAATATCCTTGCAATATGCTGTCCTACATATGGAATACCAATTCCGAATAGAACTCGTGCCAACCCTTTTTCTTTACTTTCTTTAATGCTGTCCAATAAATTCTGAGATGATTTCTCCCCCATTCGGTCAATCTTTTTGAGTTCGCTCAATTTTAATTCGTAAAGATCGGCGATATTATGGATGAGTCCATTATCAACGAGTTTATTTACCAATTTTGTCCCCAATCCGTCGATATCCATAGCATCCCGGTCACCCCAGTGCACAATTCTCTGCTTCACTTGAGCTGGGCATTGTGCATTGACACATCTTCGTATGACATCGCTACCTATTTTCTTCGCTGAACTTCCACAAATAGGGCATTTCTGAGGCATTTGAAATGGTTCTTCCCCCCCATCTCGTTTTTCCTTAATTACTTTAACTACTTGCGGGATAATCTCTCCTGCTTTTTCCACCAAGACGGTATCACCTTTTCGTATGTCCTTTCGCTGTACTTCCTTCTCATTGTGTAAAGACGCACGTGATACTGTCGTCCCAGAGAGTTGAATCGGCTCTAAGATTGCAACCGGAGTTAATTTACCTGTGCGCCCTACCATGATTTCTATTTCCTTTATTGATGTAGTTTTTCTCGTTGGCGGATATTTATAGGCAATTGACCATCTCGGATGATGAGTTGTGTGTCCTAATGTATCATGAGCATTTAAGTCATTCACCTTAATTACCATTCCATCGATTTCATAGTTTAATTGGTCTTTTTTACTTTTATAATCATCTAAATAAGCTATTATCTGATCTATCCCCTTAAATACCTTAAAATCATTGACTTTTAAACCAGCCTTTTTCATCTCTTTTAAGGTTTCCACGTGTTTTGAAAAGGACCCGTTTTCATTATAACTTAAGGTATAAATAAATATATCAAGTGGGCGATCGGCAACAATTTGTGGGTTCTTAGTCCTCATAGTCCCCGCTGACGCATTTCTAGGATTTGCAAACGGTTCTTTTCCCTCTTTTATTCGGTCTTCGTTCATTTTATCAAACGCGTCCCGCGGCATAAAGACTTCGCCTCTAAATTCCGCAGTCTCTAAACTCGATTCATCCGATAATCGGAGGGGTACTGACTTTATCGTCTTCACATTGGAGGTTATATCCTCTCCTCGCACCCCATCTCCCCTAGTTGCCGCCCTTTTCAAGGACCCCTCCTCGTAATATAGGGCCACCCCTAACCCATCGATCTTAGGCTCAACTACATATTCAATGGTTTTATTTTTCCACCCTTTTTTAACCCTTTTGTTGAAGTCCCTTAATTCTTCTTGGTCATATGCTTTATTTAAACTTAACATTGATCCCTTATGCTTTACGGTCTCAAATTCCTCGATCTCTTCACTTCCTATCCTTTGAGTTGGGGAATCCTCTGTTATATATTCTGGGTAGGCTTTTTCTAATGCATTAAGTTCTTCAATGAGCTGGTCATATTCATAGTCGCTGATTTCAGGTTGATTTTCTACGAAATATTTCTTATTATGGTGTCGTATTTCCGCTCTGAGCTCCTTTATACGTTTATGTGCCTTTTTGGGATCTTCAGGGATCTGAAATTGATTTTTCGCCATGGTATTTGTTCTCCTCGAACTTTATTAGGTACACGGTTCTTTCAAAATAATCCCAAAACTAAAATCTAAATGGTTCGGGACCCTTCCCTGGTTTGAATGGGGGACGATTGGGAGGCTTTGGTCTATGCCCTCCTAAAAGCTTCTCCAAACTTGAGACTCTTTTTTCCAACGATTCTAACCTATGTTCTATTTTATTTAGTCGTTCTACTAAATTAGGATTATTGACAGACATGCTTTTTCTCTCAGTTGATTATTATTTTATTAATTTATCTTAAAACCTATTTCTTCCATTCGAATTAAATAACAATAAAATTATTAATAAATATACTGTTTAAAGGTTATAAGTTTTAGATTTTCGATATTTTAGTAATATGGATAATGAATAAAACAAAGGTTTCAAAGTGAAGTAAAGAAATTTAAATTATATGTTCTTTTTTAAATTTTAATTATACTAAATATAATAAAAATTCTCTAAAGAAGGTCGTAAAATTGCCTAAGGCGAAGGTCAATGGATTTGAAATGTATCATGAGAAAACTGGGGAAGGAACCCCTTTAATTATGATAATGGGTTTAGGTGCCAATTCCGAATGGTGGGATGAAGAGTTGATAACTCAGTTAAGCGAGCATTTTAAGGTGATAACATTGGATAATAGAGGTACAGGTAGGTCCGAGGATCCCGGGGAGGATTTTTCGTTGGAAACTTTAGCTGATGATGTCATTGGTTTGATGGATGAGTTAGATATACCTAAAGCACATATTATGGGGATTTCTATGGGCGGGATGATAGCCCAACATATAGCCCTTAATTATCCTGAAAAGGTGATTAAACTGGTCTTGTGCTCAACTTCCCCTGGGGGGCTAAAATCAAAAATGCCTTCTCGGGAAGTATTAAAACAAATATCAAAACCACGTGAAGGCCGAGCAATAGAAGAAATAATCGATGAGACAATTCCTCTTTTATTTACAGACGACTTTATCGAAGCCAATCCGGATTATATTGAAAAAGCAAGAGAAAGAATTAGTAAATATCCAATAACCCCTGAAAATTATGAAAGACAAGGAAATGCTATTTTCAAACATAGAACTGGTCGCAAGCTTAAGAAGATGAATCTACCCACCCTACTCATGCACGGAGAAAAGGATATACTATTACCCGTTGGAAATGCGCAGATACTTCATGATTTAATTCCCAATTCGGAGATTGCTACGTTCGAGAAAAGTGCTCATGCCCTCTTCTCCCAAGAACCGGATAAGGTTCTTTCCACATTGATTGAGTTTTTACAAGATTAACAGATTAAGTGAAAAAAAAGAGTTTTCTTAAAGAGTTCGTATATTAGAGTTATTTTTTTTAATCTTTTCTTTACTAATTGATATCTTATTCCATTTTCAATCTTCACAAAGAAAGAATGATATTCAAATATAAATCTCAAACTTATGAAATGAATTTTTAAGTTTTAAATATTATAATTATATAAGATTCAATTAAGAAATAAATTTTTAAAGATGAAAAGGTGAAAAGGTGAAAAAAATTGGTTGTCAAAGAATACGTTTGTGAATCAGGCAAGAATTCTAAGGTTGTAATCGATGACTTCTCTGTGGAAATAAAGGAAGGCGCCACTATCTTTTTGGGATTGGCTGGAGTGGGACTAATTGGTCCTATTATAGCTAATACCTTGATTGACCAGATTCCCGATATCCATGAGATTGGATTTGTTACAAGTGAGTTCTTACCACCGATTTCTGTGTTCTATGATGGTGTATTAAAACATCCTTTCCGTATTTATTATTCTCAGATGCACAATATAATCGTAGCAATCTGCGAGGTTCCTTTTGAAATTCCGTCAGCTTACAATGATCTAGCCAAGACCATAAATAACTGGGCGTTAAACGAAGATGTTATGGCAAAAAGTCTTGTCATTTTCCAAGGAGTTCCCCATAAGGGAATGATTGATGAATTTCCCGTTTATTACGCCGCAGAAGAACAGCTTATTGACGAACTCGAAGATTTCGATATAAAGCGATTTCAGAAGGGGATCATTCAAGGCCCCGAATCAAGTATTTTAAATGAAACCCTCTCCAATAGACTAGATGGGTATGCATTATTCGTTCCGGTGTATCAAATACCCACGCCCGAAGGTGCTGCCGCCATCCTCGATTTATTAAATAACATGTTTGATATGGACATCGAAACAGAAACCCTTCTAGAGGAGGGCAAGGAAATTAAAGAAAAGATGTTAGAACTCGCCGAAAAAGCCCAAGAATACAACAGAAAGCAATTGGCAGGTGAAGGTTCGGGACAAGATTACACGGAATATTACAGATAAGTTTTATTTTTTCATTTTCTTTTAACTTCAGCTCTCATCTACGTTAACTATTATCCCAGATGTTTCCCAATAAATTTCCACATGAGATCATTTACTTTTTCCGGGGCTTCGATAATAAACCCGTGTTTCAGCTTTTCAAAAATGTGAAGAGTAGAATTTGGGATCAATTCATGAAGCTGCTTAGACTTTTCTGGGGGAGAATTTAAATCATTTGACCCGACCGCAATTAGCGTTGGTACTTTGATTTTATGTAGCGAGTTTCTTGTGTCAAAATTGCCTAATGCTTTCCATTGATTTATATAATCCTTCATTTCTGGAGGATCTACCGAATGAACTATTGGATTCATATCTTTTTTAAGTTTCGAGAACAATTTCTCATCCTTTTTCAACGTTCGCTTGAATGAAGTTGTATAAATCAGTGGAATAATTAACTGGAGCTTCTGTTCAAAGGTCATCTGGTCAAATCGCTTATAAAATTCGTAAGTTTGCTCGAACTTAGTATGATCAACATAACCCCCCGTAGCTAATAAGATGAGACTTTTGATCTTTTCAGGGTATTTCAAGGCAAACTCCTGGGCTATCATCCCTCCCAAGCTAAATCCGCATAAATGAACGCTTTGCTGAATATTTAAATGATTCAATATGTTTTTCACATCTTCCGAATACATTTCCATAGTATAAGGATAATCTGGCCGCGAACTCTTGCCCGTACCGCGATTATCAAATGCGATCACCCGCGTCTTATCACTAAAATACTCAATCTGGTAATTCCATGCTTCTAATTTGGTATTGGTTCCTTGGATTAACAATAGAGGTTCTCCCTCTCCCTCATCAATGAAATTTATCTCCATATCATCGAGCTTAAATATTGGTATTTTATGCACCTTTTAAGGTTAATTTAGATAATAAAGTTTCTATAATGGTTATGATTACTAAAATATATGAGCCCTCTCTATAAGAAATTTATTATATATTCTATATAGAGACTTTTTAAAGTAATGCATTAATTACAGAAGAAATCAAATAGATAGATAAATGATTATGAGTTTATATTCGAAAATCTTGGATAAGTGTATGGAGCATGGGATTAATTTCTATACTTCCCTCCCTTGCTCTTATAATATCGACATTATAAAGAAATTAAACGAAATAAAGCAGGAATCTAAGAAATCTAAAAATAATTCCTTTCATCATGTACCGTTAGTACGGGAGGAGAGTGGAGTTGCTTTATGTGCGGGGGCCTCTTTAGGTGGCGCCAAGCCAGCTATGATCCTTCAAAATCAAGGCCTTGGAAACATGATTACCCAATTAATCGCGTTAAATGCAGATTTTCACGGCTCATACGCGTTCCCCAATTTATACATCATCAGCCATCGAGGAACCCAAGGCGAGAAGATTTCAGCTCAAAAACCACTAGGAAAGCGGACTGAGGCGATTTTGGATGTAGCGGGGATTAAATACACATCTATGAAATCACTTTCCGATATGGATGCATTTGAGAGCCTTCTGGAATATTATGACAAGGGGAAGAGCGTTGCACTCCTTGTAAAGCCAGATTTTGAAAATTTCCCGACAAGAATCGAGTCCAAAGATGAAGTAAAAAGAAGATTGAATGGATGTGGAATGGCAGCCCTTTCGATTAAGACCGAGATGAGCCGCTATCAAGCAATTTCTACGGTTATGGATCAAATACAAGATGAATATGTGCTTTCGAATATTGGGCATCCCAGTAGGGAGCTTCATGATATTAGGGACAGGGAAAGAAACTTTTACTTAACTTCGTCTCTGGGCCAATCTTATATGGTCGCCTTGGGATTTGCCTTAGTAATGGAAAATCAAGGGGAAAAGGTGGTCGGGTTTGAGGGAGATGGGGGGATTCTTATGAATGCGTCTTCATTAACCCTTTTATCTGATACTCTACCAAAAAACTTAATCTTAGTTATTCTAGATAATGGAGTATATGGGTCTACTGGAAATGTAGAGACTTATGCATTTAACAATGTAAATATAGGCGCCTTGGCTCAAGCATATGGATTTCCAAAGTCTAAAATTAGAACAATTTCCGATGAAACCCAATTAACTCAAGAAATAAAATACGCATTAACTCATGATGGACCCTTCCTATTCCATGTGGTCGTTACAGATAAATATAAAAAGGTCCCAGTAATACAATTTTCCGTGCTGGAGATCAAACGGCGGTTTATGAATTCTATATGAAAACCTTTAAGCTCTTTTATATTAAATCCTTAATGGTTATGATTCTTAGTTCATATCTTTTACTATATTCCATAAAACAGAGATTTTTATTAATACAATAATTAACTCACTTAAGAATACGGAATATATTATACTTATTATAAGGAGTTAACTTTGGGTTAAATATAATGGGAGGAAAAATAGTCAGAAAAAAGATTGGGAACGGGAATATGAAATGCGGGTATTGTAAGAACTTTAATGAGGGTGTATGCCTTCAGTGGCATATAAAGATTAAAGAGGATGAGACTCCGTGCCAGATGTTTGAACTTCTGTTCTAATATTTCTTGAAAAAAAATCCGTTAATTGAGGTGAATGTTTATAAAAGAAAGATTTATTCCTATACAAGTGGATCAAGAACGTTGTGGTTATTGTGAACGTTGTTTAAGAGTGTGTAAGAACGATGCAATATCGTTTGATCACGGGCTTCGACTTGTCGACTATCATAAATGCAAGGGCTGTTTAGATTGTGTAAATGTCTGTCCTAAAAATATTATTGAAGTCACTTCAGTTACATCAAGAGAGGTTCTAACAATAAGGATAAACCATGAAAAATGCTCTATGTGCTTGGAATGTATATACAAAAATGGCAAATTTTGTCCAAATAATTTATTTTACGTAGGATCCATACAGGTAGGGGGAAAAGAAGAGGAAGGTATTCGATTTAAGTTTGATAAAAGATTAAAATGCGAAGGCTGCCTACAATGTCAACTTGAATGCCCTGAAAACGCAATAACACCAATTGTTTTTGATGAAGAATAGTATATTGGTTTATAAATATTCTTTTAAGCTTTTTGAATCAAGAATTTTCAATTTTATCAATTATAGTATGCTTTAATTTTGAAAAGTTAGGAAGCACGGTGATTCCTTCCATTCTCTTCAGTTTTTCAACATTCTCAATTTCTATATCCCGAATCTTCAAAACAAGGGGATTTCCATCTGGTTTTGAGGTTACAATGGGTTCCTTATGCTGGTCAGATGGCAGAAGGTATACAGGGACGCCACCTTTTATGGTTTGAGCTACACAATTGGTGATTAAGGTGTCTGCTATCCCATACACAATTTTTGCTACACTATTAGCGGAGACTGGACAGACCAAAAGAAAATCATACTTCCCGATTTGAAGTGGTCCAGCGAGAAATGGATTATTTGCGGTCTTTTCTACCCTAACTCGCTCTATAACCTCATTTAAATAATCCCATTGTTTATACCATTTTACCACTACGGCACCTTCCTGAGATAACATTACAGTGATCTCCGCATCGCATTCTTCCTTCAATTGCTTCATTAAGTCAATAGATTCTTTTAGCAAAAACCCCGTACCTGTCATTCCCCATATAAATTTCATTTTTTTTCGATTAACTATTAGGTATTACTTTTATTTATTTTATTATAGGTATTTTTCTATTTATAGTTTATTTCTATATTATAGTCAGTTAAATTTTATTGTAATTAATATTTTACTCTCATAAAGAGCTAATTATTTTTAAATACATTAAGTTTAAAGGATTTTTTATGGAGAACACATTTAAATTCGAGAATAAGAAGATCCCCCTTCAAGAATTAGAAAAAGTCAATTCATCTTTTAAGGTTCAATCTTACAAGAAGAAATTGAATCTGATGGAAAAGGAAAATATCAAACTGATGCCCATTAAAGAAGTGCTTGATAATTTTTTTTCAAAGGAATTAGAGCTTATTCCTCTTTCTACGAAGAAATCTATCTCAAAAATAACATATTGTGAAAGTGCGCGCATCATTATTGTTGAATCAAGCCAAGCTCGAGAGATTATCTGGAAGCGCAAGAAATTAGTTGAAAGATACGGATGGTTCTTTTTTGTTACCAAAAATTACGTTGAGAAAGGAAAAAAGGGACATAAGAAAAAATCTAACTCCAAAGAAAGTCTAATTTCCAAAGAAAAGTATAAAGTAAAGGGTTTTGAAATTGAACTTCTCGAAAAAGAGAACATGAGAAGCCTCTACCATACAAGGGAATATTTCCAGTACAACCAGATTATCAAATCAAACAATATACCACAAAAACCCATTAATGATGTTCTCAAGAACTTTTTTATCAACGATCGGTCGGTTCCTCTTAAGGAAAAGCAATCAATTAGAAGAATGATTTATTATAGAAAAGAACGAGTGATTGTGGTGAAATCTTTAATAGGAGATAAGATGTATGAAAATTTAGAGTCATTAGTAAGACAATATGGTTGGTATTTTTATATAACTGGTGTACCCGTCGGTGAAAGCGACATTTGTACAGCAATAGATAAAATTGAGCACCGATATGATATGTCTTACTTTGAGAATATTTCTCTTACAAATCACTTGGAAAATACAAATGACGTCCGATTATTATTATATCCAATCGCCTCCCGACCCAATCATAATTGCCTTATTATTGGAATTGGAGAACTAAACATTTTATTAGATTGTGGAATTGAGGATGAATTTTTAAATGATATTGATGAATACCTTGAAAATATTAATGACCTTATTAAAAAAGATAAGAAGCGAAAGGTCATTCTATATAAACAAAATGGAAATGGCGGAAAATCGGACCAAAGAGAACCCGAAAATGACTCAGGGGGGATGGAATTTGCTAAAAGTGAGGAGGTTGCGTTGAATAAAGAGCATTTCGAACCCAAAATTGATGCGGTCTTCCTTTCCCATAGCCACTATGATCATGTATCAGGATTATTATGTTTTATTAAAAATCATCCCGATGTACCTGTTATTTGCTCTAGAATTACATTAGATCTTTACCTCTTGAGGGATTCAGATTTTCTCGAACAAGAAAATAAAGATACTATTGAACAAGAAGATTATAGAGATATAGTAAAAAATGTAATCTATGTGGAAAATGGAGATAAAATTGAATTTAAGGATAAAGGATGCTATTTAGCCTTTTTTAATGCAGGGCATATGCCAGGAGCCCTAATGATGATGGTAAAAGCCAGAGGATATCGATTTCTTTATACAGGTGATTATACATATTATGATATTACTCCTTTTGCCGGAACAAAGAGATTTCTAGAACAAATTTCGCGACCCTTGGATTTTTTGTTAATCGATGGCTCAAGTGCCTATGAAGAATTTGGTGATCCATCTCAACATTTTCATAGTCTCATCTTATTCTTAGAGCAAAAAGCGGAATATGGGGATAGTTCTTTAATTGGGGCAGATCCTAGTAGTTTGGCGATTAGTTTCATGTTAAAGTTCTGGCGATATTTTAGGAAGAAGCAGTTGCGTCAAAATTATTCGAAACGACCGAATATTTATGTAGATATGATGGTAAGGAAGAATATACAGGTGATTAATCATCGCTATGAGTACATCTACGGACCTATTTCAAGATTGATTAGGGATAAAGCCAATCCCTTTAATAGCATTAAATTTCGCTGGTTTGATCATGATAATATGGATTTTCTTAAGAAAAAAAACAATGTGATCATTTCTCATCCGCCAGATTTATCCTACGGCATAATAAAAAGGATTTTCAGCAGTATCGCTCCGAATCCACATAATCTAGTCTTTTTAGCGGGTGCTATACATGAAGAACCTGGGTATTCATTAGTAAACCCACCTGAAAATAAAAAGAATGAGACGCAACTTATAGAATTTTCTGAGACTTGGAAGATTCCTGCTCGTGCTTTGCTTGTGAATACGTTTGCCCCCAGAATTAAAATAAAGCTTCACGGCGATAAAACCCAATTGGTGGAGATGGTTAAGGCATTAGAGCCAAAAACGGTATGTTTCTTTCATGAAAGCCATCGCAAATTATATGATATTGCAGAACATCTTATTTCTTTAGGAGTAGAAAAGGTTTCAACTCCGAGAGAGAAGAGATTAATGGTTCTCAACTAAGCCTCTATACAAGTAATCCTACTACATTTGGTGTTTAATGTAATCTTTTATCTCAATAATATCCTTCTTTGGGGTCTTACCATTTATAAATTCCTCAGTTAATTGAAATGCCTGCTCATCTGTAAGTTGTAAGGGGGGATGTTTCATGAAAAACGCAGATGGTCCAAACAAGACACCTCCTTGCCCATGTTCCAAGGCTAATTTCATACAGCGAATGGCATCTATAACAACCCCTGCCGAGTTAGCAGAATCTTGGACGGATAGTCTAAGTTCGAGATCTATCGGGACTTCCCCAAATATTCTACCCTCCATCCGAATAAAACAAATTTTATTGTCCTTTTGCCATTGAACCCAATCACTCGGTCCTATATGGATGTTTTCATCCTTTAATCTACATTTTGCTCCCAACTGTGATTGGACTGATTCTGTTTTACTTGTTTTTTTCAGCTTCAGTCGACTTCTATCCAACATATTTAAAAAATCAGTATTTCCACCAGTATTTAATTGATATGTGCGCTCTAATTTAACTCCCCGGTTTTTAAACAAATTTGTTAAGACCCTGTGTACAATAGTTGCTCCAATCTGAGATTTAATATCATCTCCAATAATAGGGATGTTTAGATCCTCAAACCTCTGAGCCCATCTTGAGTCGCTGGCAATAAAAACCGGCATACAATTAATAAACCCTACCTCTGCCTCGAGCGCACATTCCGTATAAAATATTACGGCTTTTTTAGACCCAACAGGTAGATAATTCAATAGTATTTCACAATCAGAATGTCTCAATTCCCTGACAATATCTTCTTTAGTCGCTTCCTTCTCTTCAGATAATACGAATGAAAATTTATTATCATAATGTTCCATGTGATCCGGGAAACCATCAAGAATTTTTCCCATTTTTACTTTCACATCCTGATAGCCAATATTTTGTTGTATTATATCGCAGCAATTTGGTTCGGCAAAAATAGCTTCAGATAGATCCTTTCCAACCTTTCTTTTATCAATATCAAAGGCACATACAGGCTTAATATCATAAGGGTTATACCCCCCGATATTCCAATGCATCAATCCAATTGCATTTTCATTCCTATTCCTTTGATAATACTCAATTCCTTGGAGTAAAAAAGAGGAACAATTACCCACACCGATAATACCTATTTTAATCTGTTTCATGGTTGCTCATTCATATAAAGAACGTATTTTAAAGATAAATTCAATATAATACAATAATAAATAAAACTTAATATTACGAAATTGTTTTTTTTAATATATAGGTTTCTATTTCTTTGTATGAAAAATAAAAAAAAAATTTATGTTATTTAGCTCTTTTTATAGATATGTAATATATATAGTTTCTCAGAGCATAAAAGAGGAAGTTATAATTTTTTCGGAAAAATTAATAGAATATTTCAAGAATCCCCGGAATCTTGGGGAGCTTGTGGATCCTACGGTAATTGGAAGAACTAGATGTTCGGTATATGGGGACATCGCTTATTTCTATTTGAAAATAGAGAAAGAGAACGGATATCAGATAATAAAAGATATCTCTTTTCAAACATTTGGATGCGCTATCTCTGTAGCCGCCTCAAGTTTATTGACAGAATTGGTTAAAGGAAAGCCTCTTGAGGAAGCTATGAAACTCTCGAAAACCGATATCGCTGCGGCTTTGAGAATAGGTACTGAAAATTCTACACATTTTACGAATCTTGCTAAAAATGGCTTAAGAAACGCCATAAATAATTATTATAAGGATGTAAAATAATAATCTTACCAATTTATAATATTTTATAGATTTTTAGTCTAAAAATCTTATTTGAACTCAAGTATGGCTTGCTCTAACTTATTTTCTATTGGGCTTAACTATTTTTAGCTGAGATGATACCCAAAATTATGAGTAAAATTATGAGGCGAATTCTATGACAGAATTAGTATGTAAAAAAAAAGTGTGGTCATGATATGATCTATAACGAAGATGCAGAATTATTTTCTCTCTTTTCTTTTTAAAGTTTTAAGATTTAGGAATATTAAGAGTTTAAAACTATTTTTTGGTCAATAATGTAATACATTTTCTCAAATCTGCTAGTTTTGGAGATTCTAACAAATACGAATGGTATTCCGTTATATAATCTATGAACACGCTTAAATTATGTCTCCATAGCAGAGTTGCGTCCGTTTTTTTTTCTGATTTGGCAACATCACTATATAATTTGCTAATAATATTTTTTGGATACTTATATTGGAGATTATTGCAAAATCGGCGAATCAAGAGCTTTTGCAACTTTAAATATTCATTTGGTCTAAACTGTTTCATTTGAACACATGCTTTATAATCCGAAAGATCCCTTATCCAAATTCTTTTATCTTCTGGCGATTCTAGATTTCTAATCAGTTTAATTTTCGTTTCCCGTTTGTTTATTTTTTCTAAAAGCGGAAATAAATCGCCTGCTGTGATCTTGGTCTTTTCTTGGACTATTTTAGCAACTTCTGAGATTTTTGGATATAATTGAGGATACTGTTTTGGGTCAATTATTCGAGCATTGTATTGTTCTTCAATTGCTTGAATGAGAAGATCAATTAAATCACCCGTGATTCCCTTAGATTTGAAAGAAAGGTCCTTATTTTGGTTAATTTCTCTCATTTTCCTCTTAGCTGCCTCTTTTTTATCATATCTATTTGATAAAGAGGATATAAGTTGACCTGGTGCCTCTGTCTTCTTTACTCCCTTGCCAATCTCTTTTAATGTATGTTTATCTTTTTTAGAGGTGCTTTCAATTAGTTGTTCCGTCAGAAAAGACCTAGCTTTCTTCTTTGCAACGCTCTTTTTTTCATACGTTTCTGTAATTGAGAGAAATTCAATCCAATAGACCTTCTCCCCCTTTCTATCCAACTTTTTTTGAAGTTTTATATCTACCTCTTTTTCGCCCAACCTTGTAATAAGTGAATATAAAACTGCTTTTGATAATTTTGTAGATTTTATCAACTCACGCTCCAATATTTCAATAGGATAGGGGGCTCCGCGCTTTATATATTCATTTTTTAAGAGTTTATATACAGTATCCATGCTCTGTTCTTCCTTATCGACGATGAATGATGCAGAACTCATGAACATTGATGTTTCTTGTGGTTTAATGTAATAGATCAATAGGGTGATTCCCAAGAATACGATCATCACAATTGAGATAATATATTTATCTGCCAATAATATATTTCCAAGAAGGGTAATATCTTGATTTATCACTTCGTTAGTTAGTGTATATCTCGTTAGGGACTGAGCCATAATACATCCTAAAAAGAATAAAATCAACCCATCCCTCTTAAAAAACAATAATTCCCAGCCATAAGATTTTCCTAAAAGCAAAACGACTCTGTATAGAATAATTGTAGAAATTATAAATTCGAGAATAAAGATGAAAGATATAGCTGAACCTCCAGTACCGATCCATGCCCTTATCACCTCCATTGTCTCGGGCTTCAATATTAAGAAGATGGTCATTTGGAAAATTTGAAAGAAGAAGATAAACATAATAATAACCGCAAAAGTAAAGTTATCGAATGTGCCCACTCTTTTTGTTTCCGCTTTTCTCCTCGTTGAAAAATACTCCAAAATGACGAAAACAAATGTCATAACCAATGAAAAATAAATAAAAGGCATTACTATATCCATTTCTGTATTATAAATTGCCAATAAATTATTAGGATTAAAATCGCTAAAAAAATCTAATGTTAGCCAAACGATTAGAGATCTGTATAAAATCGATAAGATTACTAAGATAACCAGAATCACCAAGGGAGCAATCAAGGCTCCGAGGTATCGTTGCATAGAATATTTCCTTATTATTCGAGCTTCGACTTTTGTCGCAAATTTTCTACTATATATATAGTATCGACTACTTAATAGAATCATCCAAATTAACGATAATGCTAAGAAGAGCGTGGTATAATTAATAAAAGGGTAAGTGAACAGAAATAAGAAGTAATATCCTATGATTATTCCAATATATAACCCAATTTGTTTTGGAATGGAGTATTCTCCAAATAGAAAATACCTAGTTTTATTATTATTAATAATAATTGATAAGGTCAAAAAGAAGGCCACTATTGATGCACCTAAGACAAATGGGTTTCCAAATGTCACAAAATATATTATGATATTGCCGGGGTTGTTTACACCCCACGTTAAAAGGAGGGAATAAATTGTAAAAAGAGCATATAATATAATGAACTTATTTTCAAACGCAAATGATTTAGGAGGCCCTTCACCCCCTTTAATATAAATTTCTCTGACGATATATTTATCTTTGAAGTTAATCAAGTACTCTTGTAGCTTGTCCTTAAACATTGAGAGTTTTATTTTTAACTTCAGAAAAGTCATTATTACTATTATTATGGTATTTATTATTTTTAATTGTTTTAATTTTCCTCTACTGATATAAAATCAAACCAAAAAATAACCATAGGACTAGTGTCAATTAAATATAACTCTAAAGAGCTCAAAATATCCCTTATACCTTAAGAGAATTTGATTCAATTCTAATACGTATCTTTTTTAATTAAATTTTTTATAATTTTTATTTATTTCCCTTTTCATCTCTAATTGAATGAGAAATGATTTTGTAATAAAATAATTAAAATTTGGAATCTTTTACATCTTAGATGGTTAGAGATGAATATTAAAGGAATTGATAATGATGCATGTATTAAATGTTTAGAATGTGTAAAAGAATGCCCTTCAGGGCTATTTATTAAGCCTCCAATTGAGATCGGAGAAAAAAGGCGGGTTGAATTTAATGACCCAGATAACGGATGTATTGAATGCGGACATTGTATTGCCGTTTGCCCCACTGATGCGGTAATATACGAGGCAGAAGATGAAGTCTTGGAATTTGAAAACGCTAAACATCCGGAAAAGATTCTTGAGTATGACAGCTTAATGAAATTCATGCGAATTAGGAGGTCTATTCGTAGATTTAAGGATAAAGAGGTATCTCAAGAAAAAATAAAGTACGTTTTGAAAGCGATGAGGTACGCCCCAAGCGCTAAAAACGATAGAGCATGGAAATATATTGTCCTAAAAGATGAGGAAAAAGTTGATGTAATCCGCCAATCAGTCATCAAAATGCTGGGATTATTAAAAAAACTCGTTGATCACAATACTCTTCTTAAGTATGTTACTCCGAAAAGGATTAAGCATCTCATAACGGATGAGAGAACCGAAGTAAGCTTAAATGACTTTTTTGAGCGGGCGGATAGGGGGGAGGATCCAGTGTTTTATAATGCCCCCGTGGTCATAATTACCTACGCCCCAGATCTAGCAGACCTTCCCGGTAATGATGCTGGGATCGCCCTTACTCACGGTATGTTTGCGGCTCAATCACTCGCCTTGGGTACATGCTGGATAGGTTATGCCCAAGAGGCATTGAATCGGTATGATGACCTAAAGGAGCTACTCAATATTGGAGAAAACATGAAGGTTAATGGCGTTTTTATATTAGGATACCCCGATGTACAATATAAGAAGGCACCTCCCCGAGCGCCGCTTGATGTAATGTGGATTTAAGGGAAAGAATCAAAATAAACTTATCAACTTCACTTATTTTTTTCATAATTATCTTTAAAGCAATTAATTCATTATTCTATTAGATTTAATGAAATAAAAATAGAAATAGAAAAAAAATTTTAAAAATATTAAACCATATT
>CAZDJH010000012.1:19511-23777 GCA_964505645.1 uncultured archaeon
CTAATTAACATTAAAACCTTTTAATTAATACCTAACAATAAATTAATCTTTTATCATGACACAACATAAGGAAAACAAAGAAGACTTGATTTCTCTACTAAAACAAGCAATCGAACTACTTTGTGAAAAAAATATTTCAGAAGTCGTCATTCTCTCATCCTATAAAATTTCATCAGTACTCAGTGATAATTATGGGATTAATGTTCGGGTGGATAAGATAGGGAGATTGTTGGCTAAAATAGCAAAACAAAATGAATTAAAACGCTTGAGAACGAACATTCCGAAATACAAGCTCCACATATCACAGTTAACTCAGTTGAAATTTCATTCTTAGAACCAGAAATTAATCAAGTTCAAAAAAAAGGGAATTGAATTCACTATTAGGTAAATTAACTCTAAGGTATTTGAAGTTATATATCTTTTATATTATCAGTGAGTTTTCTTAGTTCATTTAACTTATTTTGTACCTTTTGAAGTTCCGTTTCGTTAATCCTTATGATTTCTCTCTGAAGTTCTTCAAGATTGCTCAACTGTGGCTCCTTGAGTTCTTTCATTTTTTCTTCTAAAGATTCATTAAGCTTTGAAAATCTCATCCTTATCGTATCTTTAATTGAATTAGTCAAATTTTGGAAATTACTTGACTTTTCAACGATCTGACTGTTTTGAGATATTACATTTACTCCATTTTCATTCAATTCTTTAATTCCTTTTCGAAGGTTATTATAATTTTCGGAAATATTTTTATTAATCGTTTTTTCTATGCTTTTAAGAGCATCATCAAATATTGTGTTGATTTCCATGAATAATTCATCAATATCTTGAATCTCTTTTATATGGCGATAGATAGTTATTTTAAAACTTTCAAGTGATTCATTGATGAGCCCTTGTACTTGTTTATGTATCATATTTATTCCGATCGGTATATTATCCTTAATCTGGATGATTGTGTTCAACAGTTGCTCATTAGAGGTAAGTATTGTATCTTTTAAGTCTTGAGACCATCTATTTAATTGTTGTTCAAATATTTTTTCCATATTTTTCTCTAATGCGGAATTAATTTGTTGAAAGGTTGATTCGGTAAACGCATCTTCTGATGCTTCTGGAGCCTCTATAGGAATCTCTTGCAACACCTTCTCTTCATTTTGGGGTGTTTCCATTACCTCCTTTATTAGTGTGGGTTTCTTTTTTTGATAATCTTCTACAAATTTTTGAACCCATTTAAAAACATTAAGACTCTGAGGTTCCTCAATCTCAAGAATTAACTCAGAAGTGTCGCTTTCCATTCCTTGGGAAGGATCATTTAATTTATAAACTTTAAATCCAAAATTTTTATCTCTTATAGTTAAATCACGATTTAATATTATATAAACCCCTAAAAGATCGATTTCCTTTTGAATGAAAAGAATATTTTTAATATCATCTTCATTTAAATATTTTTCCCCCTCTAGATGAGAGATATAAACACCAACTACTTCTAATTCCTTGGAATCATATTTCTCCTTCATTTGAGAAACAATGGTTTTGATTTGTTGGTTTTCATTTATAATTAAATTGTTTCCATGAGTAATCGGTATAGCATTTTTTACTATTAATGTTTCTTGCTCTGAAAGCGAGCCAAGGCAAATACCAACAACTTTATCTGGGTTTGATAAGGCATTATGGCCAAATCTGTAAGTATGGGTTATGATGTTCCTAAATGCCTCTTTTTTCATCATTATTTCACGATTCGTAGTGTTATTTTCTTCCATTTTATTCTTTTTCCCCCCTCTTTTTTAATTCCTTTCCCTTATTTATTAGTTCCTTATTCTCATCTTGAAGCGACTCTATTTTTTGATTCAATTTATTTCTTTCTTCCGTTCTATTTTCTAATTCACTCCTAAGGGTATCAATTTCTTCTCTCATTTCACTAAGACTCGTTTGAAGTTCCATTTTTTCCTCGTTTGTAGTATTAAGGTTATTTTGTAGTTTAATTTTATCCTCCTTTACCATATTCAGGTTGTTTTGTAGCTCCATTTTCCTTTCCTTTATGTCGTGAAGTTCATCTTGGAGCTCTAATTTCTTCTCTTTTTCCTCATTAAGATTATTATGTAATTTGCTCTTTTTCTCCTCTAAATTTTTGATTCGCTCTTGAACATGATTTATTGAATCTTTCACAATCAATAAAACCTCATCTAATTGATCTTTCATAGTGGAGATACTTTCATTAATCGCCTTTATTTGTGTTTTTACTCCTTGGATCTTACTTTCATATACTTGCTCGCTATCGTTTTTGATTGAATCAAACTCTTTTATAGTATCCTTTTGAGCATTTTCAATCATTTCATTAACTCTTTGAAGTTTCTCACTGTGTGACGTAATAGTATTTAGAATTTGATTACTACTTGCGCTAATGTTATTAAGATTATCTTTTCCTTTCTCTAAAACATCATTATATTCGGTTAATTTTTTTTGAAGAATTGACTTCAATTTAGTCTGTGTGGTTTGCTCTAAATTTTCTTTATTACTTTCTAAAACCTCTATTATCTTGTTAATCTCGCTGTTTAGAGACTCTAATTTACCATATATTTTATCATCCAAGGTATTTAATTTTGAATCCAAATTACTCTTCATAAAATTTTGAATTTGGTTCATTTGATTATTTATAGCGGTCTTAGTTTTGATTAGATTGTCTTTCATTGCTAGATTAAGGTTGCTAAGATCATTAATCAAAGAACCACTCCATGTATTAAAATATTCAATAAGCGGTTGAGTAAGTGTTTCTAAAATTGAAAACAAGGCTTCCTTAATAGAGGAGCTTATAACTTCTGAGTTAATTTTGCCTATAGAAAGTATTAATTGTTCATTATCAGGAAATTCGACCCTGCCTAAAATATCTAATTTTTCGTTTCTTTCTAAAATGGGGGGTTCCTTTGTATGAACGCTATTTATTAATTCAATTATCTTATTATAGAATTCTGTTGTTTTGGGAGGCTCTACTATTGTGTTTACTTCATGATATCCTGATGCTTGCCCCTTTGATGGGTCATCTAAACGAAATGTACGGAATCCAAGATCATTTTCATTTTCCAAATAAGTATGATCAAATACGATACCTATTCCAGAAGGGTTCCACTGGGTTTGCCAACCAAGTTGATTCACTACATCCGTGCTTGAAAAGAAGATTTTCAAGCCGGGGTGGCTGTGATACCATCCAACGCTGAATCTATTCTCATTTGCAAGCTGTTCATCAATTGTAGAAAACTTTGCATAATCTTCTGGGGCAAATGCTACCTCAACAGCACCCCCATGGGAAATAGGAATTGCATCATCTACAATTACATTTTTTATCTCAGATTCTCCTTCTAAATGTCCCACTAATATCCCCATTACCTCCTTATATTGGCTCTGCGTTCTCACTTTAGAACCAAACCTCAATACATGGACCAGCATTTTGTAATATGCTTCAGCTTTAACCTTTACCCATGGTTCTTCTGGAATCTTAGATTTGTTCTTTTTCACAGTTTTTCCCCTTTTTCTTTCATAATTTATTACAGATCAATCCTTTAGTTCAATCTTTTAATCGATTGACATAATTAATTATTTATATTATTTAATACCTATATAATATTATTAAAAAACCAATACATGAAAAAAATAAAGGAAAAAACTTTAAGAGCGTGAAAAACAAGCATGATAGAACTTACTTTATTGGAGTTATTTCAAGGCCTATTTAGTTTTATCTTCATTATTTTTTTTGCGATAACGGGGCTATTAATCGCTGCAAAATATTTTACGACTAAAAAATGGACCTTCCTCGCGATCGGAATTGCTTGGTTGATGCTTGCTTCAGGATGGTGGCCCGATGCCGTCAATTTTGTCTTGGTCTTTTTCGACCAACATTTACCGATAGAAATCTATCTGATACTCGCACTCTCCCTCTATCCCCCAGCAACGCTGCTTTGGCTAATTGGATTTACGGAATTACTTAACATTAAACATCGAAAAATCCTCCTAATCGTTTTCGGACTCTTTGCCTTCATTTCGGAGATTCTATTCTTTGTGTTTTTGTTTTTGGAACCCCCCATGTTCCTCGGAAAATATATAAACTACTTCACCGCGGATTACGAGATATACAGCATACTCCTATATCTAATCTCTTTAATTATAGTTATCACGATCGCGCTGAAATTTTCCTACAATGCCTTTATTTCAATGGAACCGGAAATAAAATTGCGCGGAAAGTTCCTCCTTTTCTCAGTCCTCTCCATTACCGTCGGCGCCCTCCTC
>CAZDJH010000013.1:0-23473 GCA_964505645.1 uncultured archaeon
TTTGATCCGGGAAACTGATGGAAATTTCTCCCCCATTTTTACCATTTATGACGGAAATGGAGCGGCGGACAAACTATTTGAAAAGTATATTTCTAAAGAACCCCATTTAAAAACCAAGGATAGGGATGGATTTACCCATAAGATATGGGAAGTCTGGAAAGAAAAGGACATACAAAAGTTCCAGAATATTGTAGAAAGCAACAAAATTATCATCGCGGACGGTCATCATCGCTATATCACTAGTTTACGGCATAGTAAAAATGGAGGCTGCAACTATATAATGGCGCTTTTTATTGATTTTAACGATCCTGGCTTGGTTATCTTTACAAGCCATCGACAAGTTCATAATATGCCCGTTAAAACCATTGATCAATTTAAGGAACGATTAAAAGATTATTTCAACGTTAGCGAGATGGATTCATGTACTCAATTGAAGGAAAAGCTCGAAAAAGAGAGAGAGAAGCATGTGTTTGGTTGCTATTTCCGGCGCAGATACCTCCTTATACAGTTAAAAGCACAGATTCAGCCAGAAAAGCTCATTTCTGGAAAAAAACCCGATAAATGGAAGCAGTTGGATATTCCCATCCTTCACAAGATTCTATTTGAGAACTGTCTTGCAATCGGGAACGAAGACATAAGCTTTATAAAGGATAAGGTTAAAGGTATTGAAAAGGTAGATGAAGGAAAGATCGATGCTCTCTTCCTCGTTAATCCAACAAAGCTGAAGGAAGTCCAGAAGATTACGGACTTAGGGGAAATCATGCCCCAGAAATCGACTTATTTTTACCCCAAACCGCTATCTGGGTTAGTCATCCATAAGCATACCGATACTATAGAATAAACCGTTCGCTTTTAATCAATAATATTATAAATATTGGAAGGCGTTATCTCTTTATTGTCATAAATATGGTTAACATAGGTTTTTATGTTAATTATTTTCATTTTTGAGGGCTATAATTCGTAAGTATAGTATTTAAAAGAAATTCCTAAAAATAGAGATTGAACGAACTAAGGTTGAAATAATGAAAAAAAATTTAAAAAAAAATATAGGTTATAATGGAATTAAATTAAATTAAAACTTTTCTTCAAAAGACTTTAACTCATTTATGATTTTTTCTTTCAAGTCTCCTATGATTTTCTCTTCATCTTGCTCTCTCAATTGTCGGCCATACTCCATAAACTCATGCAATGTAGAACCAGATGGTAATTTATCCCTTACCTCTTCTATTTCCTCAGCTAGTTGGATCGTGGAAATTACTTCTTTAATCTTATTGTAAAAGTTTTCAAAAATATCAAAAATCTCTCCCTCAAGCTTTGGTGATTTCTCTGATGTAGAAGATTCAAGTCCAGAAGAGGGAGCTTCTTTTTTAGGAACTGCGCTCCTACCTTTTACAAGAATACGTGGCTCTGTTCGTGGATATTCTCCGGTTCCAACAGCTGTGAATTTAATAGAAAGAGACTCATTTCCCGCTAGCTCTGCGATTTGGATAGTTAATTTGCTTTCACCAAAATCAGAATTTAGTTCCTCTGGAAAGAGATTAGATACTTCAAAACCCGCAGGTATCTGATCTTCCATCAAAAGGTTTTCTAATTCGACATTACCTTTATTTTGGATGCGGATACTGATATCAAATTCTCCCTCTGAGGCACCAGGTCGGATGCTCTTTAATGTCTTAAGTTTCCGTTTTACATATTTGATTTCAATTTGAGGATCACTTTCTTCAACCGCAATAAAGTCCTTTCCTGGTACAGAAGTATTCACCGCTATCTCTACTGGAGTCATATACTTAATTTCTGGTTTTGGATTCTTCGCCAATAGGGGATAAATCAATTTAAATTCCGAATCGGGACCAAATTCATCGGCTAATTTCATTAATTCGATCGTAATTGTATGAGATGTTTCAGGACTTAAATCTGGCGGAGTTATCTCCAAGTTCTTGACATATTGCTTTTTATTGTGGATTTCAATGGTCTCCTCCTTTCCGAATAGTCGCAATTTCAAATCCTTGATCTCCGGAGGTACAAAATCTTCTGGTATCTCATCGGTAATCTTTAATGTATCTATATTTGCAGTTCCGATATTTGGTACGGTGTTTTCAATTTCCATCGGGGTATTAGCATAAGCGTTAACTTCAAGGGGATTTATGGCCTTTTCCACCTTTGCGTTTATTACATCATATACCGTATGTTCTTTATTGATTTCTCCAATAACGCGTGTGATAACTTTATATAAGGTGGTAAATTCGATAGAAGATTTTAATTCTGGTACATTTCCTGATTCAACTTGAAAATCTTTATCCCAAGATCCATCGGGATTTAATGTCTCATTTGGGGACTCTGATACGATTGTTTCCTCGCCTGTAGGAACTTTATGGGCAACCTTCACGTCTTGAAGCTTTACCTTGAATTCTGAATCGTTTATGAACTCCACATTGCAATCCCATGCGCCAGGGTTAGCACTTTCATCGGTGGTCACTCCGCTTAATGAATCTGTCAACCCTCTGATTTCTGGATCCATTAAGGTTAAATGATGGTCATTTACAAGATAATCCACCCGCGTCTCTCCTAATTTCTTTTTATCTACTGAATTAATAACAGCCTTTAAATCCAATTCGAGCTTCACTGTACTCTGAGGTTGGAGAGAATTAACTTTCCAGACCACATTCCCCGGGTTTTGCTCTACTTCGCCGACTTCAGCAGTTGGGGGTTCTATTTTTTCCACGAAATCTGGAATGTTTCGGGTCACTTTTATGTCTGTTATCGGAACGTCTACTCTGTTCGTTAATTTTATTGTTAATTTGCTGGGATTGGTCTGATTGTTAAGAAATACATTGTTAACTGTATCAGGGATGTCTCTATTGGTATCAAAAATTTCCTGAATCTGTAAACTCGGTTTTTCGAGATTTTGGATCGAATATTCTGTCTCAAATTGCTTTCCCGGGTTGATAATTCCCATCTCCATCACTTTATCCGCATCAGTGTTGACAACTTCCTTAAGATCAAGAATCGAATTCCAGAGTCGACTCTTATCTGATGGATTTTTAACTGCTATTTTACCAGAACCAGGAATTTCTAATAGGTTGAGTGAACCATCTAATACAGGCTTCTCGGTATCCGTTATATCAATTATTATTAAATCTGACATTTCAAATTCCACTTTAATTTGTAATTTTTAGTTAAAAGTTTATAATATATAGAATAGTTTATAGTTAAAATATATTTTAAAAATTTAAACTTTAGTAATTAGTACAAAAAATGAAGATGTATTTTATATAAATTTACAAAATGCATATGAAGAATATAGTTTTTGCACATAAAAAGGTAAGCAACAAAAGAGGTTTTGTGAAACTCCTAGGCGATTGAACACATTCGGATAAGCAATCTTATAAAGAATTTTTCCAATAATAATATGAGAAAAATATGAGATATTTATGATAATATTCAAGGGAATATAACAAAATCTGGATGTAAAGCGAAAAAATAAGGGAAGTCAAACTTAATGAATTATTTAATATTCATAATGGTATATTGAGAATGAAAAAGACAATATATGATATACCCGAGAAAAACTCCTACTTTTGGAATGTTATAAAAACCTATAATAAATTAATGGAAGTGTCTATTGAGGGTCCAGATTGTACCGATCCAGAGATTTGTCGCGGCGATTGCTGTTCAATTCAGATAGATGTTCCAAAGGTGTTGGCAAAAGAATATATTGACCGGGGATATGCTAATAAAAGTGATTTTGTTCGGAGTGATATTTTTGCCTTTAAATTGGCGTTAAACCCCAGAGATTACAAGTGTGTCCTATTCGATGGGAATATCAACGGTTGTAGCGTCCATAAGTCGGGTATAAAACCTCCCCAATGCTGGATTTACCCAACGCGTTTTTCAAATTCTGACGGGGGTGAAATAAAATGCAAGCGGATGGGAGGGTGGAAAATTATTGATAACAAGAAGATAAAGCAGGCAGAAAAGCTTCTTGAGCAATATAAATTCCTTTGCCTATTAGAGGCGAAAAAGGAAATACAACTAGTTGGTGCAAGAATAGAAAATAGGGCAGAGAGGAGACTTCTCCGGTATATCATGGAATTTAAACCCACCGAACTTGGGGGGTTTCAAGACTCTTGGAACTCCATCGTTCCATTATCCGCAGAAGGTTTTACTCTCCAGCTCAAAAAATTTTGCATGAGACATAATCCAGATTGCAATTATCTTCCCGATTCCTTTATGGAGTGTGAGCGAATATGTGGGAAAATTGCCCAACAAATAATTAAATTCCTAAAACAGAACCTCTACAAAAATATCGTAACTTCAGGAGCAGACAGGGATGGGAAATACCCCTTTTTTAAGCTTTTTGAATTTACTAGGTTTAAATCGAAAGAAGAAGCACCATATTGCAAATAAGATTATGATGATTACCACAAAAGCACCAAAATATTAAACCAACCATGACAAATAACAACGGATAAAAGATTCTTATTGGACCATATAAATAATAAGGCTAACACAACTCCGATTGTAAAGTAATATCCAAAATAAGTTATGACTGTAGAAAGAGGTACAATAAAGGGAGGCACATGGTATAAACTAAAAAGAAGAGAAGATATTGCGATGCTAACATATGGCCTAAAGATATTGTTGAACTTCTGGATAACAAAGCTCCGAAAAAATGCCTCTTCGGAAATCGCAACAACGGTTAGTTGTATAAGCATTAATATGAGCAATTGGAGCAGATTCGGTTGATTTGGAGTGGTTGAAATCCTACTTCTCTCGCCCTCTGAAATAAAGGTGCTGCCAAATATTAACTCTGTAAGAATCCGAAAGAATTGATAGATATACCTCCCGCTGAAAAAAAGAAATGCACCGATGGCTAATCCATTTGATATGTGAGATAATTTTTGTATAACCGAATCTTGTGATTCCCGAAAGCCCATCGCTTTGAGTTCCTCAGTAAATGAAGTTTTTTCCACTTTCGATGCGATAAATGCCGGAATTAATATAAAAAGGACTTCGAATAGCGATAGAAGTATTAAGATCCAAGGGTCTTCTCCAAGTGAGATTTTCATGATGGGTTCAATATCATCTTTACAATAGATTAACGAGCTTCAATAGATATATAGGAGCATTTGATATTTTAATTTTTTTATCTTTAGGAAATTTAATAAACACAAAATTTCCCAAAAATGGCAGAAATAAAAAAATGACATAAAGATGTTACCTCGATATTGCCTCGATATTACACACCCTTAAAAAACATATAGATATATATCTAAATAACATTAGAAATTAAAATAAAAATAACAAACTAAAAAAGAGGAGTTATATGGCCATAGCAGAAAAAAACTTATACAATCTCACGAAATTACTTTTTAAAACATATGAACTTATTGAAAATCCAAAAGAAATAAAAGGAAAGTCAGGTAAGAAATGGGAGTTTAATTTAATTATTCAGAATGAGAATTTAGAAAAGTTTGGAGCGTTTATCAGGGACTGGGATCGGGAAATTACAGTCACACAACTACGGGAGTTGCATAGAGCGTGTAATGATATTGATGATATTAAAGGCGGTATTTTAGTGTGCAATCAATTGACCGATTTTTCAAAAGATTTTGCCGAGCATTTTGGCATTCAACTTTTAAGCAGGGGACGATTGATCTCTAAGTTGAGAAATAATACCTTCCAATATTAATGGTTTTCATCGAAAATAAAATCAATATTTTAAAATCTTTTTCCCATTAAAAAATAGCTCTAAAGATGGTAATATTATAAGATTGACGGTTAGACGGATAGTTTAAAAAATTGGGATATTTAATATAGGAAGAATTAGAAGTAACAGCCCACCTGTAATGAGCGGGTTAAGATAATTATCTTGTAGATTGATAACACTTGTAAGTAAATCAATACCTAAAAATGCTATTGCAATAATTCCTGCGACTATTAATGTTATCAAGGGGGGCCAATTGGCTTGATCAACGATCCACGCGAACGCAACAGCAAACAAAGTGCACAGAAATGCAGAGAGCGCCCCCCCAATATACCCTTCTATTGTTTTCTCTGACTGGGCCCCCTTGGGGAAATAATGCTTATTCTTTGCCATTAATCCCGATATCGAAGCAAAGGCATCCGCAACGGCGGAAACAAGAATTACAATCAAAAAGATGGGAAAACTAAAAAGGAGGAAAGGCCCAAAACCGAATACCATCAGAGAAGTACTGGTAAACGTGTCAATTTCTTTTTCTGTCATCGCTTTTTTAAACCAATCAGCTACAATAGACGGCATATAACTGAAATCCAATAGTCTTACTATGTCTCCCACTAAGAAAGTAAACGCAAAAGAGATTCCAATAATTGCAATAGCAAAGCGGGCATAATCAAACCACTTGGGCCCTAGATAACCCAAAAGAAAGTAGAATAGTAATACTATAAGTCCAACGACTCCAAAAGGGATTGTATGAATGTATTTCCTTCGGATTTTATTTTCCTGCCCGTAATCATCTAAAAAGTCTTTACAGAATGATTCATAATTATTAGTGGTCTCGAGTAATTGGGGATTTCGAATTGTCTTGAATTTAGCGGAAAGCGCCCATAAAAACAAAAAGAGTGCGATGCCCACAATAAAGAGGGTGCCTAGGAAGTTAAAATCTTGTTTAGCCGTAGGAAAGAGGACCCCAGAATGAGTACCCCCAAAATGGATGATAAACAGGGGGTAATAGACCCCACAAGCGAGGGTCAAGGCGCAATGAACAATCTCATTTGTCTTCTTGGAAAGGGACTTATTCACCGTATTCCTAGAACTAATGATATAATACACCATAAAACCGACAATGATAAAATCCAAAATCATCACTAAAAAAAACAAATGTAAATCACTTATAAAAATACAATTTATTAAACAATTTAAATCCTTTATTGTTATCTAAAAAGATTTTTAGAATATACCTCAATGTGTTAATTATTAATCTGTTTTCGTAAGAAAAATCTCTCTTATCATAATTTGAGATAATTATAAATAAAATTGAAATAAGTTCTATTATAAAAAACAAAAGGGAAATAAAAAATAAAAGAAAGTTTGTGTTTGCAGAGCTTTAGATATCTCTCGCCTTCACGGTCTTTCTGTTGTTGGCCTTCGCCCTGTCAATGGCTTGGTCAATAATTTCAAGGATTCTTTCGTTTAGAACTTCGCCATCTATAACTCCCGAACTTGTTTGTAAGCCCTTATCCTTTATATATTCTCTTATCTTACTTTTTACGTATAATGGGTCCATTAGATTGCCTCTTAAGATTTTATTTTTATATATTTAAATTTTAATTTTACTTAGATATCTATTTCACATTTGAGAATTAATTAATATTATATCTAATTCATTTTTAAATCTTTTGTTATTTTTGCCCGAAATCAATTTTTCAATATATTTTTTTAAGAAAAAAGAAAATTTGATAGTATCAGATAAAAACCACTTTAAACAAAAATGGAAATAAAACAACCTATTGATAAGTAGAATAATATAGTAAATAAAGACATTATCTTAAGTAAGGCTTTAAAGAGATAAATAGTAGGGGTGGTTTCTTTTACAAGGATTAGAAATTGGAAAAAATAAAAAGAAAATAGAATAGAAAGAGTATACACGCTTTTATTGTAAATCGAGTAATCTATTAATTACTCCGGCGGTGACAAGACAATTTCCATCGAGCTAACGTTGTTTACCTTTCCGTTATCTCCTTCAAGCTGCTCCGTGGACAATCTAATATCTTTATATTCTGTCCCTTTGAGGAATCGGTTCCGTAGTATTTCACAGACATCGACTGCATGTGAAATGGCTCTTCCACGAGCTTTCACTACACAATCCTCACCTTTATTCAGAATCATCATTGTCGCCATCACATAATTCATAGTAGGGCGACGACCGACATATACAGCGTTCTCATCTTTATCCTTCGGCATTTTTTAGCTTTACCTCCGTTGTATTATTTGAGTTTTTTATTTTAGTTTATTTTCACAATGTATTAGTAGAATGGTTTACCATATTCTATTTTTAGTAATTTGTATGTTATACATACAATTATATCTATTAAATTTTATTACATCTGGTGAGCATTGACGGAATAGTCAAAAGCCTCATAATAAACTTAAAATAAATACAAAAAGTTGCAACAGTAATAGAAGTTTTATGGAGGGTTATTTTCTCCTTCAGTCTCATGTTTATCCGTTTCCCCTCCCTCAACTTCCTTCTTAACAACATCCCAAACAATACTGATAATTAACACGATAATTATTAGGATGATGAGTGGTAGAAGGAGCTTCCCCTCGGTGAAAAAAATCTTCACCCATCCGATGAAAGGGATGCGCCCCACGACTGTTCCGATCACATCTTCTTCTGATAACCATCCAGTATATAAATTCCCCGAGTCCTCAAAAGTATTTGCATCGCCCTTAGTTTTAAATTGATATTCTCCCACGTACCTTTTTTCGATAACCCTGTGTACAATAGGTTCGGAATAAGAAGCGGTTTGAAATACGATGACTTCATTTATTTCGATATTTGCGGGGTCTTCCCCATATAGAAATAAAAGATCTCCCTTATAATAGTTGGGCTCCATTGAACCAGAAATTACAACAGTAATAGGGGAGGTAGTATTCAATGCAATCTGAAGAATCCAATACACAAGAAACGGGCTGGCAATTGCGATTCCAATGAAAATAATTGTAATAGCTATCTTTTTTATGGACCGGGGCTCATTATCCGTCTTTTCTCTAAAGGTTGAATTTTCTTTCTCCATGAGAAATCTATTTGATCAGAAGGTTTTTACATTTAATATAGAAATATTTACTATAATGAATATCTTTTTTCTAATAAATTTATGATTTCGCTAAATTATTGAGAATAGTACGAAATAAGAATAAGATACATTATAATTTTTTCAAGATATAGAGATTAAATGTTATATCGTTTATAGTAAAATTTAAACCAATTTAAAATTTTCAACTTTCAATCATAAACATAGATGATCAATATAATGCAAACCAAAAATTCATACAAAAACTTAACATTTAATCGATTTAAATAAAAAAAAATATTGATGAATTATGCTGGTTCAAATCCGAGGTCAATCTTGGTCTCGCCTTTAATTTCTGTTTCTAAAAAGGTGGCTTTTAAGGGCATACCGATGTCGATCTTATCAGGTTCCTTTTCATCAACCCCAACGAGTTGACCGCTAACCATGGGACCCTCTTCTAGTTCAATCACGGAAAAACAATAAGGGTTCTTTCGGTCGTACCCTTTTTCCACAAAATAGGGGGTACCCACAGTAATACTAGTAAACGCAGCAAGATTCCCATTTCCAGACATTTCAACCCATTCCATATTAGTGCTATTACATTTCGTGCATAATTTTCTCACTGGAATGTACATTTCACCACAGTCCTTGCATTTCGTTCCCATTAACTTTTTATTACGAAGAAATTCCAAATAACTTTCTATTGTGAATGACTTTTCACTTTCTGACATTTTCTTTTTTCACCTTTTATTTTTGATAGATTGTGACAACACAAGATCCGCCCGATCCTCCTAAATTATGTGTTAATGCAGTTTCCACATCAAATTTCACTTGCCGATTTCGTTCAGCGATTCCCCTCATTTGTTTAAATATTTCGACTGCTTGTGCCGCACCAGTCGCACCTACGGGGTGACCTTTCGATTTTAATCCGCCACTCGTATTAATTGGTAAAGCACCATCCAATTTAGATTCTCCATCCCTAATAGCTTCCACAGCTTTTCCTTTTTCATAGAAGCCTAGATCTTCCATGGCGAGGATTTCAGCAATAGTAAAACAATCATGTACTTCGGCAATTTGAATATCTTCCGGTCCAACATTAGCCATCTCGTACGCTTGTCTTGATGCCTCTTTTGTCGCAATAAATGATGTTAAGGAATCTCTGTCGTGTAAGGAGAGTGCTGCGCTGCCTTGACCAGTCCCTGAGATCCATATGGGTTCATCGGTATAATCCTTTGCTACATCCTCAGCAGTCAAAAATATGCATGCTGCTCCATCAGTTATCAAACTGCAATCGAATAAGCGAAGTGGATATGCAATAATGGGGTTTGAAGAACTTTTAAGGAAATCAAATTCATCCTCCCACTCTGGTACTTCTCTTCCTTGTCTTTCATATTTGGCTTGTTTACTTTCCATAATCTGCTGTATGGACTGCTGCATCTGAGCATATGGGTTTTCTGCACCATTATTATGGTTTTTTATTCCCACTCTCATCAAGTCTTCTGCTGTTGTTCCGAACGTATCACAATGAACCGAAGCCAGTGTCCCGTATAGGCCTGGAAATGTAGCTCCTGCTGGATATTCGAATATGGAATCTGATGCCGTTGCTAACACATCAGTTACATTAACGGTGGGTTGCTCTGTCATGCATTCACATCCACAGACCGCAATTACATCATGAACACCAGAAGCAATAGCCAATATGGCTTGTCTGAGTGCAATACCGCTACTCGCGCAAGCACCCTCAAATCGTGCTGCGGGTTTTGGTGTTAAACCTACCAAATTAGCCATCTGTGGACCCAAGTGGCCTTGATGATTAAATAAATCCGAGCTGTAATTTCCCACATAGCATGCATCAATATCCTTGGGTTCAATTCCGTTATCTGTTTTCTCCACGGCATCTAACCAAGCGTCAATCCACATATCGGGATTTCGCCTTTCTGGAAAGTTACGGCCAAATTTACACATTCCCGCACCAACCATTGCTACTTTTCGTGCTAATTGTCCCATTTTATTTCACTTTTTTTATATAATAGTTTATATTTTAAGCTTACATTGAGAAAAGTTTCAAAAAACAAAAATATTTTGTAGGGTTAGGAATATTTAATTTTAAATAATCATTCATTTTAATTTAGAAAAAGGCCAATTTAAAAGGAAATTAGTAGTGAATTTAAATTAATTTATTTAATTTCCTAAACACTCATTATAATTCCTATATTAACTTTACTCGGCAATCTAAACATATAATAAAAAATTTAAATTTTTTTACATTAAAAATAATACCAATGTTTTACTTATAATATCGACTCGATTAACTTAAAATTCTATTTTGGTTATAGAAATGATATTACAACAGGGGATAGATATCGGTTTATTAATCATTATCACCATCTTAGGATTCTTAGGTGCTTTATTAGATAGCTCACTTGGAATGGGGTATGGGCTTTTATCTCCAATTCTCATTGCTCTGGGATTAGATTCTTTAATAGTTGTACCTGTTTTATTGATTTCTCAAATGACGACTGGATTCGCAGGAACCTTATTTCATTTTTTATATCGTAATGTTGACCTTAGCTCACGAGAAACGCAAGATTCCAAATCGACAGTTCTTTTTATTGGTATGGGGGCAATTGGGATGACATTGGCGGTTCTTCTAACGATCAACCTAAATGACAGTCTGCTTTTCCTTTATATTGGCATATTAATGCTATTTGCGGGTGTTTTAATGCTTCCCGAAATCAGGTTTACTTTTTCTTGGAAACGCATGTTAGTCCTAAGCGGGTGGGCATCATTTAATAAAGCCATTTCTGGAGGTGGCTACGGCCCAATTATGACTATAGGACAAATGAGCTCAGGAAGGAACGCACGTGAATCGGTGGCTGTTACAGACTTATCTGAGGCTTTTCTTTCCGGTTACGGGTTTATGTTATATATAATTTACAACAGTTTTTTGGGGGTAGTTGATATCATGGTGACCATTGAACTGAGTGTGGTAATGATCATTTCGGGAATGATGGCAACTCCTCTAGGGGCACTTCTAACGAAAAAAATGGAGAGAAAAAACACGAAAAAGATTATTGGGGTCCTTTCGATCCTCATCGGAGTCTTCACATTGGTCAGATTTAAATTTTCACTGTAATATTTTATTATTTCTTTGTTTTTTTCGCATCTCTCCGTTGGGGTTTGACTATGTTTAAGAGGTGATAATTAAAAAATTGTTCGAAATTTTATTTTCTTGATGATAGGGCCTTAGTAGAAAGAATTAGGACAGCAATTTTGAGAGAATGAAAGATCTATACACTATCTAAAAAAGCTTAAATACAAATTCTATTTTTAAAATAATAGTTGATTGTAAGATTAATCATAATTTTAACATTTTTTAGTGCAAAAATTTTAGCTTATGACGGAAGATAATCTCTATAAAAGCATTTTCAATAATGCCAATGATGCTATTTTTATCCATGATTTGCAAGGGAATTTATTAGAAGTAAATGATACTGCTTGCGATCGCTTGGGCTATTCAAAGGAGGAACTCCTCCGCATGAGCCTCAAGGATATTGATACTCCAGAATTTGCCGAATTGATCAAAAAAAGAATTGCGGATTTAAAAAAAACCGGTCAAACAATTTTCGAGATGCAACATAGGACTAAAAAAGGTAAGGTTTTAACCATAGAATTGAGCCTTCGAATTATAGAATTTAAGGGACAACCCGCTATTTTAAGCATCGGAAGGAACGTTACCGATCGGAAGAAGGTAGAAGGAGAATTAAAGAGGGTATATAAAGTCATTGAAAGGAGTCTTATTCCAATGGCATTCACAGACTTGCGAGGCAAGATTACCTATGTCAATACATCGTTTCTTGATATGTGGGGATATCAAAGTAAAAATGAGGTAATCGGAAGAGAAAGCATAGATTTTTGGGAATTTAGGGGCGAAGCAGCTTATATAATAAATTATATACGGAAAAACGGAAAGTGGAGCGGTTCCTTAATTGCTAAAAAAAAGGATGGGGGTTTATTTGAAGCTCAAATTTATGCAAGTATGGTACTAGACACATTAGGGAAGAACGAGTCAATGTTCGCTTGGTTTTTAGACCTCTCCGAAGAGAAGAAAATGAAAAGGGATCTTGTAGAGGCTGAAAAGCAATACCGCCTATTATTCGATACAATGACCCAAGGTGTTGTCTTTCAAAATAAAGATGGAAGAATTATCTTTGCAAATCTTGCTGCCGAAAAGATACTTGGGGTGAGCAAGAAAATTATGTACCAAAGAACCTCCCATAGTCCACATTGGAAAACCATTCATGAAGATGGAACGGAATTCCTCCCAGAAAATCATCCCGTTAAGGTCGCAATAAGGACTGAAGAGCCCGTTTACAATACTATTATGGGGGTTTACCATCCCAAAAAGAAGGAATATCGATGGATTAATATTAATTCAATTCCTCTTTTCCGTCCCGAAGAGGCCACTCCTTACCAAGTTTATGCGATTTTTGAGGATATTACAGAGAAAAAAAATATAACAGATGCATTGAGAGCGAGCGAGGAGAAATTGCGGGGAATCCTTAATAATTTAACCGAAGTTGTTGCGATGATTGACAAGAATTATAGAATTTTATGGGGAAACCAAACACTTAACGAGTTATTCGGAGATGATTTGGTAGGTAAGCTTTGTCATCGCGCATTTTATCATACAGAACGGCCTTGTGAACCATGTGTTGTACAACAAACCTTTAAAACCGAAGCGGTCCATGAAGTTGAAAAAAGTGCCATTATCCAAGATGAAAAGAAGATAACTCTTTGGTGTACGTCGAGTATCGCCGCACGGGATTCAAAAGGCAACCCCAATGCAGTCATCGAGGTGTGCAGGGATATCACAGAGCGGAAGGAAATGGAAAAGAAACTGAGAAACTCTGAGAAGAAATATCGTAACCTCGCGAAATTGCTTCCAGACATAATTTTTGAAATTGATACTAATTTCAACCTTACATATACGAACTCGGCCGGTTATAAAATATTTGGTTATAGCCAAGAAGATTTAGAAAGGGGGATAAATGTATGGGATTTGATAGTTAGAGACGTAGATAAGAAAAAAATCCAAGAAAGACTAAAGCGCTACGCTAAGATTAAAAACATAAAGCCTGCGAAATATATAATTAGAAAAAAAGACGGGTCTGAATTCTATGCCCATATTCATACGAGACCCATAATTAAAGACGGAAAAATCAGGGGCTTTCGCGGGGTCATTATTAATATCAATGATATAATTTTAGCACAGCGTCAGATAAGCTTTTATAAGGACTTACTTGCTCACGATATTGCAAACATCCTTAATAACATAAACCTCTCAATCGAATTGGTAAAATCGAATATGGAGGATATTAGTATTCCTGAGGAAATAAAACCTTTTCATAAGATGGTAAAGGTCCAAGTTCAAGATGGGATAAATCTTATTTCTAATATTCAGAGGATCTCCCGACTTCAAAAAGAAGAATTAAAAACTTCAGAGGTCGATGCGTATGAACTGCTAAATCAGATTAGAAATAATCTACCATTTGAAAAGGATAAAAGTATTTTAATTGAGATAGAAAAACCTAAGGGCGTACCGATCGTTGAAGCTGGGCCTTTTTTGAAAGATGTGTTTGAAAATATTATACTAAATGCGATTAAACATAATCGGTCCGCACAGAAGCGGTTGAAAGTGAAGATTCACAACAATAGAGACCAAAAAAAGAATACCATACGGTTTGATTTTATTGACAACGGAATTGGAATTCCAGATAAAATAAAAAAAGAAATCTTTAAACGCGAGCACCAGAGTACTATCTCCTCAAAAGGGATGGGGATCGGACTTTCTCTTGTAAAAATGATTGTAAAGGCATATAATGGACAGATTTTCGTGAAGGAGCGCATATGTGGAGAGCCAACTCAAGGAAGTATCTTCTCTGTGGTCCTTCCCGCGGCATAACCGTAAATTAGAAAAATATAACGATTAAAGAAGATATCAAATAGCGGTAATTAAAGGATTAAAAATAGAGATAAATTAGAAATAGAAAAAAAGAAATTTTATTGAAAGCGCGAGGTTTTTAACTTTTTACTTTATTTTAATACTAATACAACGGCCTCCCCATCGGTGACCAACTCGTCCTTTTGGTTAAATACTTCGGTTGTACATCGGATGAACTTTAATTTACCGTCCTTTTTGGTGAACTTTTCCTTTACCGTTGCCTTGGCTGTTATTGTATCTCCAAAATACACGGGTTTAACAAATCTGACCGACTGCTCACCGTATAAAATCCCTGGGCCAAATAATTCCATTCCTAAAGAGGCTGAAATTAAGCCGACACTAATAACTCCGTGTGCTACTTGTTCGCCGAACATTTGGGTTTTGGCAAACTCGGGATCTGTATGAAGCGGATTATAATCTCCGGATACTTCGGCAAATTTCATAACGTCATCTTCAGTTATTTTTTTCGTAAAAGAAGCTGAATCGCCAATTTCATAATCATCATATTTAACTGGTTCTAAATCACTCATAAATATAAATTAAATTGGATAAGATATAAATATTGAGATTTTTTTACGATGAATTAAATAAATTAAACTTTAATAATCAATGCCAACTTTAATATTCAATGCCAAATCGTGCCGTAATTCCTTGGGAGGAGAAGTAATGTTTGATCATTCTCATCTCCGTGACCAGATCGGCCCGTTCTTTTATTTTCGCATGCATTTTCCGCCCACCCGTAAGAATTAATTCTACATTTTCGGGCTTTTTCTCAATTAACCTCATAACATCTTCGACTTTAACCACATGCATTTCTATGGCGACCCCAATTTCATCAAGAATTACAACGTCGTATTTATCGCTGCAAATAATCTTTTCGGCAAATTCTAATGCTTTTCTTCCTTCTTCTATATCGATCTTTCCCGGAATTTCGATGAGTTCAGTGGTTCCGAATTGTTTTACCTCAAAGTTTTCCATATTTTTGATAGCTTCAATCTCACCATATTTCGTGTTGCCCTTCATAAATTGAATCATATACACCTTAAACCCATGCCCTGTAGCTCTAAAGCCTTGACCCAATGCAGCAGTTGTTTTGCCTTTACCTCGTCCAAAATACACCTGAACTAATCCTTCTTTTAATCTTCTTCGATTCATAAAATACCACGTTAGGAAGTTATTGTATTATTTATTAAGAGTATTAATAGGATATTTAATTTATTATTAATTAGTTAATTTATTCAAAGTTCTTAACAACTAAAAAAGGATTTAGGTCGTCTCAATGAAAGAAAATAAACTCATGTCTTTAGGAGAGGCAATATCTATGTATGTTGAAGATGGGGATATAGTGGGCATAGGGGGGTTATCGTTTTGGCGTAAACCTATGGCAATTTGTAGGGAAATCATTAAGCAAGGAAAGCGAGATCTTACACTGTGTACCTTTGTAGGAGGGATGGAAATAGATATTCTCGTTGCTGCGGGTTGTGTATCAAAAGTAAAGGCCTCTTTCGTGGGTATGGAAGTATTTGGAATGGCACCCCACTATAGGAAAAGCGTTGAGAAGAACCAGATACAAGTCTCCGAGGAAAGCGAAGCTTCAATCGCCCTAGGCTTAAAATGCTCCTATTTAGATGTTCCCTTTATGCCGTTAAAAGGCATCATTGGAACAGATTTCGAAAAGGTAAGAAACGACATAACCGAATTCGAAGATCCTTTAGGAACGGGAACGAAATTAATGGCACTACCAAAAATTGATCTGGACATCGCAATTTTACACGTCCCCTATGCGGACCAGTACGGGAATGGAAATATCTCGGGAGCCGTATGGCTTGATGATGATATGGCAAAAACGGCTAAGAAAACTATTATTACGTGTGAAAGGATAGTAGAACTTGAAGATATTATTCATCTCCCAGGAAAAGCCCAATTGCCAATGCAGACGACCGATGCTGTGGTGAAAATGCCATTTGGAGCGCATCCGACCTCATGCTATGATAAATATACATTCGATGCCCTGCATATTCAGAATTATTTAAAAATGGATTTCAAGGAATATATAGAAAGGTTTGTCAATTTAGAGTCTCATGCAGAGTATTTGGATAATGCAGGAGGGGCAGAAATGATTTTGAACATTCTTTTATAATTATCATTCCATAACTTAATCAAAGAAAACAATATTCCTTTCTAACTCCTCGTCATATCTAATTTGTACCTTTTTACTTACTAATTCGATCTCTGCCAGATTCACCAATTCTTCGGGACTCTCTCTAATAAAGGCAAGCGAGCGCTGATTTTCATTTATCTTCCCAATTACAATTCCCTCTCTGGGCTCTTGCTCGCGATTGTATAGTATTGTATAACCTTCAATCGTGAACATTCCATTTGCTTTTTTTAAGGGGGGACTTAATTTATTACTTAAGATTTCATTTTGAATCTTATCCGCATTAATTTCTCCAAAAGCGAGCCTTGGAGGTTGATTTCCATAAATTCCAAAACTCTGTTTTGAATTATAGCCTCCGTTTGCAACCACCATAATTTTAGATTTTGGTTCGCTTTGAATCTTCTCAACGGCTGTTGCGATTGCGTGTAAGGAATAATTACTCCAAGGTCCTCCAAAATAGGGTAGCCCTCCTGTTAATGTGAGATCGCGCGAATCAGATTCTGGAATTCCGATCTCGTTCATCATGATTTCTACTATTGAAGGAAAGCAACTATATAAATCAAAGCTATCAATGTCTTTTAGTTCTAAGCCCGCCTGCTTCAATGCGATCCTTGAACCTTTCCGAGATGCTGGGGAGGTATGAAGTGCAGGCCTTTGAGTTATTTCGTGAACATTTTTGAAGTCAGCACAGCCCATCAAATATACCCATTTTTTTTGAGAAATTTCCAGTTCTTTAGCGAGATCTTGACTTGTCATAAGTACGGCAGCACTTTGGTCCACAAACATGTTTGAACACATACGTTTGGTATAGGGGTGACTTATTTTGCGGTTCTTATTTGTTGGGATAATTATTTCTTCTGCTGTAAATACTTTCTGAGTCCAAGAGTATGGATGCTCTGCCGCGACTTCGGAAAAATGATGAAAAAGTTTGCCCATATAATCCCTGTGTTCTTTTAAGGACCGGTTAGATTCCGCTCGAATTGCGGTCTCAAATAGAGAATAAGTATATGGTGGAAATTTAAACTTATAGGAGTTTTCGAAATCATTAATTCCATCCCAAATTTCTCCTTCCATGTATGCTGGGGGTTCTTTCTTGGGCCAATCCAACTTAATTTCTCCCTTATTCGCAAGCAGAACTGAATATGCTGCTTCAGCACCTATAATTAAAATCGCCTTGTGTTCTTTATTTGAGATCGCCCTAGCCGCCCAGTTTACAAGCATTTGAGGAGTATTTCCTCCATCTGGTAAATATACCTTTTCTTTTAAGGAAATATTGAGATTTTTTGCTAAAATTCTGGGAGCATCTGCATAGGACCAGCTATTTATATTGATCATAAAAATGGCATCAATCTTTTCCCTAATTTCTTGAGTATCCGTGCTTTTAATTGCTTTATTTCCCGTTTTGACCATTAAACTGAGGGGATCGAGCCGTTGAGTGGCATTTTTTCGTTGAACATACTGAGATGCTCCAATTAGAATGGGTATAGTTGCCTCGTTCATAAATATAGTATGTTTAAATTGATTAAAGTTAGATAAAGAAATGAATTTCTTGAGATAAAGTTTAGTCCCAACCAATAAACGGAATACTTTTATTTCTTTGATTTTTATTGTTTTATATCGTAATCTGTAATTATTAATGTAGACTGAGAAATAATGAAGGCTAGTATTGACGAATTAATGACCGTATTAATGGCACGGGAAGTAAGAAATGATGATGTGATGATCGTGGGCGTTGCCACTCCCATGGTTTGGGCTGCATTTACCTTAGCTAAACTAACTCATGCTCCAAATGCAATTTATCATTATATTATGGGAAATACATTCGTATATGAGCCTCGACAAGTATCATTGCTATATTTAGAAATGAATACAAAAAGGGCATATCGATTCCAAAATTCTGGTGAATGCACACTCGAGTCACTACCTTCAGATAAACTCACGACTATAGAATGGTTTCGACCTGCCCAAATTGACAAATATGGAAGCACAAATAATATTTGTATCGGAAATTGGGAAACCCCCAAGGTGAGGCTCCCGGGATGTGCTGGGATAGCTGATTTCAGTATGTTCTATTCCCGCGGATCATTTCTATATACCCCGCGGCATAATAATCGGACATTTGTTCCCACAGAGGACTTGTTTTTCACTTCTGGAGTTGGATTTCAAGATGGAAAACCTTCTATATGTGGGGGTACTGGTCCCCAATGTGTTGTTACTGACCTAGCATATTTGGATTTTGATAAAGATTCTAAGCAGATGCGAGTTGTATCGGTCCATCCAGATGCCACTTTAGAGCAGGTTAAGGAATCTACAGGGTTTGAACTTGTAATTCCCGATGAAATACAGGAAACCAAATCGCCTACTGAAAAAGAACTATCATTATTAAGAGAAAGGGTAGATCCCCTTGGAATACGAAAATTAGAGGTTCTCGGTGGTAAGGAACGAGGAGAATTACTGAATAAAGTAATCCAAAAGGAAATAGCAATGGAAAAACGTTATCCTAAATTATTAACTTAAAGAATAGATAAAATAAGTCCATATAGAGGTATGATCTGCATATTATATAGAGAGTATGAAAACGAGCCTAAAGGTGTTACAGACGTGCCCGGGCCTTTTCTATTTCTTTGATCTCCTCCTTTTGTATACTCCATTCATCTCCATACAATTTTTAGAACAAACGTCTATCAATAAATTGAAATATAATAAAGAAAATTTATATATTAATAATGGATAAAGAAAGATTAAAACGATACAAGGAAAAGTTGGAGTATCTGAATAAAACAATTGGAAACTTAAATGAATGGACATTTGAAATTGAAGAAAAAGATTTTATTATTGAATCAGCATTACAGAAGAGATATAGTATCTATCATGCTTTCCAAATTGCGGTTAAAATTATCTCTGATGTAGCTGCGATGATAATGAAGGATGAGAAAATCATTCCTAAAGACGATTATTCAAATATGGATACTCTCACTGAGAGAGGCATCATTAAATCCGAGCATTGTGTCAAATTAAAAGAAGCCAATGGTTTAAGGAATCGAATTGTTCACGATTATAATGGTCTCGATGACTCAATAGCATATAAAAGACTTTTTGAATTAATGAAAATATTCAGAGAATTTGAAAAGGAGATAAATAAATGGTTAAGGAAAAACTTATAAAACAAATTGAACGGTACTTTTTATCATATTAAATCATTATATCATTCCAATTTATCTTTAGCGAGGTTAAAATGGATTTGATCGAATAAATTCTCAAGCTTATCGTAGATTTTAAACTTGTTGTCGAGAAGTGATGAAGCGATTCCATCCAATTCCTTCTCATCAAAAAGTTTTTCAACGATGATATCTTCAATACGTTCGATCATGGATTCTTTTAACTTATAGGCATACCTTCGGTGTTTCTTTTTCTTTAATTTCTCAGATTCATGGAGGTATTCTTTATGCTCAAAAATTCTTTCTATTAATTCATCGACACCTTCTCCGCTTATCGAATTCGTCATAATCACTGGAGGCCTCCAGCCGCTCTGAGATCTAGAGGCATCATCGAGCATGATCTCGATTTGGACCACCAAGTCTTCACCGCCCAAATCCTTTTTGTTTACATCGTAAATATCTCCAATCTCAATTATCCCAGCCTTCTGCATTTGAATCGCATCGCCCGCACCAGGAATTAAAATCACCACGGTGGTATATACAAGGTGGTACACCTCAAATTCAGATTGGCCTACGCCTACCGTCTCAATAATAATTATATCCATTCCAAAGGCTTCATATAATAATGTAATATCAAAGACCGCCCTTGAAAGGCCCCCTTTATATCCTCTTGAAGCCAAACTCCTCATAAATACGTTGGGATGACAAGAGATCTCAGACATGCGCACTCTATCCCCTAAAAATGCGCCCCCGCTAAACGGTGAGGTGGGGTCGACAGATACTACCCCTACTTTCATTCCTCTTCCCACTAATTGCTTTACTATCTGGCCACTTAACGTACTTTTTCCGACTCCCGGTGATCCTGTCAATCCAATAATGTATGCCTCATTTTCAACATTATTTAAATGACTGAAAATCTGCGTAGCTAACTGGGGATTATTTTCGACGAGTGTAATTAATCTGGCAAGAGCAACCTTATCATGTTCTTTAAACCGTTCACAAAGTTCTTCTATGTTGTAGTCCTTTTTCAAAACGATAACCTCTCTTCAGTTCATATTAAAGAGTTATAGTTTAACAAATTATTCATTGAAAAAAATATTTCTCATTTCGAACTATTCTCAATTGTGTGTAATTTTACATAACTTAGTATAAGAACTTTACAATCGGGCATTCCTTTTCAATGACAAGACAATATATAAGAATTTAGGTATAATAAAGCAAATAGAATACTCGAAATCTAAAAAAGAAAAAATAAATGGTTTTATTTAATATTTTCTTGAATGAATTGCACTATTTTGGAAGTCATTGTTCCAGGGCCATATATATTTGCTACTCCCATATCCTTGAGCTTGGGGAAGTCTTTTGAAGGGATCACCCCTCCCTCAAGTACCATGAAATCACCCTTTAATCCCTTTTCCTCCAGTTTAGCCATTAATTTCTCTGTATACGCAAAATGTGCCCCGCTATGAATGCTCATACCTATAACATCTACATCCTCGTGGATAGCGGTTTCAACAATTTGACCAATATTTTGAAAACCCCCGAAAATTAATTCCATACCTGCATCACGTAGGGCTCTAGAAACAACAATTCCGCCTCTCCAATGACCATCAATACCAGGTTTTGACATTAATACTCGAATCTTTTTTTCTTTTGACACTTTTTTCACCTCTAGATTGCTAATGGTGGGTCCCATGTGCCCCAGATTTCCCTATAAATATCGCATACTTCGGCAACCGTTGCCCCCTCTTTGGTGGCTTCCATTACAACGGGCATCACATTTTCTTCTTTTTCGCATACTTTTCTTAATTTATCAAGAATCTCCTCTAACTTATCATTATTTCTGCGCTTTTTTAACTTCTTGATACGTTCGATTTCCATCTCCTTTGCCTTTTCATTCGTTCTAAAAACATCAGTCACATCATCATATGGAACTGGATATTTATTCACGCCAAGCATGATATCTTCTCCTTTCTCCATCCGCTTCTGGCGTTTATGAAATGCGTCCCTCATTTCTTTATACAACCATCCACTCGAGAGCGCTTTATCTATGGAACCCACACGTTCTATTTCCTCGATATAATCCCATACGCGTTCTTCAATCTCATCCGTGAGCCATTCAACATAATACGAGCCAGCCATGGGATCAACGGTATTTGTAATACGGGTTTCTTCCGATAGAAGTTGTTGGGTTCGTAGAGCAACTAAAGCGGCCTCTTTTGAGGGAAGACAAATAGCCTCATCGTAAGAATTAGTATGTAATGACTGACAACCCCCGATAGTAGCTTCTAGCGCTTGGATTGCAGTTCTTACAATATTTAATTTGGGTAATTGAGCAGTTAAGGAACTTCCCGCTGTCTGTACGTGAAATCTAAATTGCTGTGATTTGGGATCCTCTACTTCATATCTATTCTTCATTAATTTTGACCAAACTCGGCGTGCAGCCCGATATTTAGCGATTTCTTCAAAAAAGTCCTTATGGGCAGAGAGATGAAAGGCTAGACGATTGACAAAATCATCCACTTTCCAGCCCCTTTCAACCAAATTATCAATATGGGAACAAGCACTTGCAAATACAAATCCGAGTTCTTGAACCGCATCAATTCCGCCTTCTCTATAGTTATATCCCGTAAAGTTTATTGGATGCCAACGTGGAACATTTCCCATGGGAACCGTCCATTCAATAAAGTCACATGCTAATCGAAGGATATGTCGGGGTGGGCAATTTTTGTATGGAATGTAGCCAACGGTCATGGTAAGGATGTCGTTTTGAGTAGTACCATAAAGGTTTTTTATATCGTAGCCCTTCTTCTTTGCCATATTAAAATACATCGAACAAACTGGTGCTGCGGTAAAAGGTTCCACAACCAACGCAACACTAATTTTATCAATTGGTATATCTTCAGTGAGGGCAAAAAGGCTATCGATACAATATAAGGGAACTCCGCTCGTCCCGACTTCCGCCTCACCGTCTTCATTCATAGGAGAGATCCCGTTAAAGGTAAGGGCATCAACAGCCGCTGAAAATCCCGTTTCACCATGTTTATATAGATATTTCCAGCGTTTGTTTGTCTCTTCTGGAGTTCCGTGGCCCGAAAATAACCGCATCGTCCAGATTCTGCCTCTATACATTGTAGGATAAGGGCCACGCGTGTAGGGAGGTTGCCCCGGAAACCCCAAATCTTCCAAATAATCCCCTTTTACATCTAAGGGCGTGTATAATGGCTTGATTGGAATCCCTGAATCAGTCTTAAATTCAGTGTCTCGTTCACGAGCATCCTTATATTTCTTTTCCCATTTTTCCTTTTCTTGTTCTATTTTTTCAAGATATTTTTTATCATACATATATTTTTCTCCGTAAATATTGTTTTTAAA
>CAZDJH010000014.1:0-17128 GCA_964505645.1 uncultured archaeon
GACGGATTATTTTCCAAAACCATAAAATTAATGCAAGAAGCCGGCTTTAAATCGTTTTATGTTAATAAAAGTCCGCAAAAGAACCGTTATTGCTATGATTTAATGGTAAAAAGAGGGGAATTGTCTTCTATTCTAAAGTTTTTCAAAAACATTGACAATATTAAGGAAGAGACCATTAAAGGTATTAAAATACTGTCGAAGTTATTTAAAGCTAACCCGCTATTAATTGGGATAAAGAATAGATATCAAGAGATAGAGGATAACACCATCTATATACGGGATAATCTACCTATTATTACTATTAAAACCTTAGAAAACATTTTAAAGAAAGATCTTTACCCCTTTATATTAATTAGACGAGGGGGCGGTATCGTCTTTCTGAACGGAGATTTAATGAAAGAACTACGCGAAACCCAGAGAATATCCCGCAAGGAATTATCTGAGAAAATTGGAGTCACCAAACGTACGATTTGCAGCTATGAAAGCGAAAATATGCGACCGTCAAAAGAGATTGCCGAAAAAATAAGAGGTATATTAGACAATAGTGAAATTTTCAGAAATATTAACGTATTAGATTGGAATTTCGAATGCAATATTGGAAACACTCTAAATGAGGAGGAATTGAGCCCTTTTGAAGAGCATATACAGATTATTTTAGATGATATAGGAATTAAATCTTATTGGTATAGAAAAGGATTATTTCCCTTTGAGATGTGTATTTCTTCAAAGCAAGAGAAATCCAGAAAAGCACCCACTATTTACCCCCTTTTATCAGATGTTTCCGAAATGGAAAAACAATTAAAAGAAAAGCATCTGAATAATATTCATTATTTAAAGCAGTTTCTTAAACTCTTTCGCAAATATGCCTTATTTATTGTAGATAAAGAGATAAAGAAATCAAGATTCTTTGAAAAGACAAAAATACCCGTGATAGATTTGAGGGATTTGGAAAAGATTTCCAACGAGAAACAGTTTAGAAGCTACTTCTGTCAGACGGAATCAGAAAAATCTAAGTTGTTGAATTAAACGAAAAGAGTATAGTCGCCCCTGAAGTAAAGAAGGAGGAATAGAAAAGGAAGGAAGTGGTATTTATAGTAGTAAAAAAAGCAGAAAAACTTCAGATTGATGCTTGTTGTGAATTTTTTGTAAGTTAAGGGATTTCATTTTTTCACTTCATTCTTTTCTAACTCTATAGATAAAAATATCCCTAATAGTTTTTAAAACGCACCAGAATAGATTATATAGGAATATATACTCAATATAAATTGAGAATAATTAAGTGAACCTTTGATTTTCTTTAATGTAAAGTAACTATAGAATTGATTTTTTACCATTTGTAATGCAATTAGGCACACCTCTTTAGGTATGTGATGAATCGCATAAATCTTAAACCATTACTCTTATATTGAGGTTTTTTAATCAATTTAAAATATTTTAAGAAAAAAAATACAAATTATTAAATTAATGCTGTTTTTATCTCTTTAAGGTATTCGGGTTTTTTAATATGAAAGATTTATGATATCCTATTCTTTATTATTTTATGTATAATTCTCTGATTTGTGGACTTGACGAGGCAGGCAGAGGTCCTGTTTTGGGACCTATGGTGTTGGCAGGTGTTTGTTTCGAGCAATCTAATTTAAGTTGCTTGAGTGAAATGGGTGTAAAAGACTCTAAGAAATTGTCAGCGGAAAAACGAATTGAATTAGCTGCTTTATTAAAAAATCAATGCGTTTCGTTCAAAACAATTGAACTTACACCGCGTGAAATTGATAATAGAGAATCGAAACGGCTCTCACTTAATCAACTGGAAGTAATGAAATTTATCGAGATTATTAATGAACTAAAGCCTGATATTATCTACATTGATGCGGCGGATACCGATGAACAAAGGTTCGGAAAAACAATTAAAAAAAAATTAGACTACGCCCCTAAAAAAATAATCTCAAAACATAGAGCAGATGATCTTTTTCCAATAGTTGGGGCAGCCTCTATTTTAGCTAAAACTCAGAGAGATGATATAATTGAGCAACTTAAACAAAAATATGGAGAACTTGGCTCAGGTTATCCTTCAGATGAAATAACAATTAGGTTTTTACGAAACTGGATTCGAAATAAAAAAAGACCGCCCCCATTTGCAAGAACAAGTTGGAAAACGACAAAAAGGATTTTAGACAAGGAAATAAATAACCGAAAGATTACACAGTATTTCTAATTATTTTTTCTTGGCAATTAACGCCAGATGGTTAGCTGCATAGTTATGAATATTTATACTTTCTAAGATCTGCAGACCCCCTTCTTCCAGTACCTTTTTCTCTTGAGAATATACTTTTTTCGATCTTTTAACGCTATCGATGGATTGGGACTTTATCAATAAAATCAATAGCCCTTGTTCCTTTAAATAATATTGGCAATTTCGAACAGCTATTTCTGCTTGATTGGGCTGTGCTACATCCTGATAGATAATATCCGCCTCCGTAAAAATACCTTTGGCAAACTCTACGGGGTATCGCGCATCTCCCAAGATAGGAATAATATTTTCTCGCTCTGCTGTATTTTGGATGAATTGACGCATACTCCTCTCGGCAAATTCAACAGCGTAGACTACTCCCCCCGTTATAACATCAGATAAATGAGATACGGTGGTTCCCGAAGCAGCTCCCAGATATAGACAGTTTAACCCCTTTTTTAGAAAGGTTGTCTTAGGGTCGTTAATTATGATTGCTGCTAGTTTGCTCTGATGGGGGTTCCATGTCCGATATTCCACACCTTTTTCCCTTAGTAATTTCTCTCCATATACTTGGGTGCCAACTACTAAATTCTTGGTATATAGCGTTGGGTTTTGTAACGAACCTGATAAAAAAACATTATAAAGTTTTGGATGTTCCCTAATATTAACTTTTCCTATATTTTCTCACCTATTAAATTAATTTCATTTCTTTTTTGGGGGGTTAGGGTGCTCTTTTTTGAGGGTTTCGATTTTCTCTTCTATCTCTTTTGCATATTCATCCCCAATAAAATCACCTGAAAAATAATCTATCTTCACAGCGAGCCCAACCTTGCCGGCGATTAACCGTGCGATATTTCCCCTGATCCAGGGAGGATTGCCCCTAATCTGCTTCCATTGAAATATTATTCCGTGCTTAGGAAGCTTACTTCCCGTTTTAAGGTGTCGATATAGAGCCTTTTCTGCCCCTAGTAATTGTATTCGAGACGAAGGCATAAAGGCTAATTTACGAAGACTACCCGCCTCCGATATCAATTTCGCACCTACTAAGGACCCAATTATGGCTCTGGTATTTGGGGCCAATTGTTCCATTAAATCATCAAGATGTACCTCTAATATTTCCCTATATGCATCAAGTGAAAGGATCTCCTCTGCAAATCGCTTCACCATTTCTAAATCAATATCTGCGCCCATTGATTTCGAGGCAAGGTCGAGAATCAAATCTATTTCTCTTTTACTGAATGAAAATCTGGTTTCAAGACGTTCTTTTGAGTAATGTTTTTTATGTCCTATTTCAAATACTAACTTTGCCAATAAAACCTCTTCCTCAATGAATCTATCGGTAATTTCTGGAAAATGAAGCCCATACCATTCTTTAAGCCTATTAGAAAATTTACTGATCGTTGGCTTTATGAAATCCAGTGTTTCAATTATCTGAATAACCCTTTTATCCTTTTTTTCGCCCGCTTCTTTCACTTTTTTTCTTATTAATTCATTATTCACTACTTTATATTTTTGGGTCAATTCTTCTTCCTTGATTTCCAATCCAATATTTCTTAGTTTTTGGATCAAGTTTAGGCGAAAATTTTTGAACTCTAAAGAAGTTTGATCTACATGAGTTTTTTCTTCAAGTTGTTCAGATGTTGCTATCCTTAAGTTTTCATTATCAAATATAAACTCGCGAAAGCCCGAATTTTTCAGTTCACTTAATAGTTTTATATATTCCTTTCCCAAAGCCCCTTTATCCAATCTAGAATAAAATTCAATAATGTTTTGGGCCTCTCCACCAAAATCTCTATAACTCAAAAGGCTTCCGGTATTCTCATCGACGGCAAATATTCCAGTTAACGTATCGATAATATAGGCTCGCATATTCTAATAACTATTAGATGATTATTTCTTTTACAATATAGAAATGATTATTATTATATAATTATTTAATTTTTAATAACATAATGTTGAAGATGCTAAATGTAAAGATATCTAAATTAGAATTAAATTCACCAATTATCCTCGCGTCCGGTATTTTAGGGGTCTCAAAGTATACCTTAAGAAATGTAATTAAAGCTGGTGCGGGGGCGGTTACGACTAAATCAATAGGTCCAAGACCTCGAAAGGGATATAAAAACCCCTCCATATTTGAAGTATACCCTGGAACTTTTATTAATTCCGTAGGCTTGGCTAATCCCGGTGTTAAAGAATTTTCAAGGGTTATACGGGATCTCAAAAAACTCCAATTTCCCCTAATTGTAAGTATATTTGGGGATACAAAAGAATCTTATACAAGTATAGCAAAGAAAGTAGAAGATATGGGATGCGATGCTGTTGAATTAAATATTTCTTGCCCTCATGCTGAAGTATCTTCAATTGGAATAAATCCAGAACTCACTTATTCCTTAGTAAAAGCTGTTTGCCAGGAGATTTCTGTACCAATTTTCGTAAAGCTAAATCCAAATGTCACGGATATTACCGAAGTGGCTTTGGCTGCAGAAAAGGGTGGGGCGGATGCAGTTGTAGCTATTAATACCTTGGCAGCCATGGTAATTGATATTAATGTTAAAAGGCCAATCCTCTCACATGGAAGTGGCGGACTTTCAGGAAGGGCAATCCATCCCATAGCGGTGAAGAAGATTTATGATCTCTACAAAACAATAACCATTCCAATAATTGGCTGCGGAGGTATATTTAACTATGAAGATGTAATTGAATTTTTTCTTGCGGGAGCATCAGCTGTCCAGATTGGTACAGTGCTGTATAAAGGTGTGAATATTATAACACAAATTAATAAGAATTTGAGATCTTATTTGGAAGAAAATAATTATAATTCAATCTCCCAATTGAAAGGTTTAGCACATAAATATGTTACCCAAGAGGTGCCCGATTATTGACGAAAAATAGGATAAAGACGGTAAAGATTCAAGACATAAAAAATGAATGCATTGGTATTAAAAGCTTCAGTTTTAACATCCGAAATATCTTTGAAGATGATGAAACACCCACCCCGGGTCAATTCATTATGGTTTGGGTGCCTGGAGTGGACGAGATACCGATGTCGTTATCTCATGCTGATTCTGATGGGACATGGACAATAACAGTGAAGAATGTGGGGGAATGTACTAATGCTTTACATAATTTATCTGTGGGAGATTATTTAGGAGTAAGAGGCCCCCTTGGGAATTCATTTACCTATCCCGATAATAAATCACAAAAAGTATTATTAATTGGTGGTGGGATTGGTACAGCACCGCTTAGATTTCTTGCTCAAAAACTTATCGAGAAAGGCTTTCAATTCACATTTATCGAAGGGGTAAAAACTAAATCGGAGCTTCTTTATAATAAAGAGTTAGAAAGACAATGTACTGATGCCTCTGAATTAATCCTCTGTACTGACGATGGCAGTTTTGGGGTTGAAGGTTTTGCCTCAACAGTTTTGAAAGAGGAACTTAATAACTATTCCGAAAAGGAGATTTCAAATACAATTGCATATACTTGCGGTCCGGAATTAATGATGTTTGAAATATATAAATTATGCGAAATTTTCCGTATTCCTCTGCAAGCTAGCTTGGAGAGGATAATGAGATGTGGATGCGGTTTATGCGGTTTATGTGCCCTAGAACCCTTGGGTTTACTGGTTTGCAAAGACGGACCCGTATTTACTTCTAATACCCTACGGAACGTTGAAGATTTTGGAAAGTATAAATTAGATTTTTCAGGCAAGAAAATCCCCCTCTCATAATAATACTGTTAGAAGTACTGGTTTTGGATGTTCCCACTAATTAAAACCATTAAATATTTGTTCTATCGATTATTTTTAACTATTGATTATTAATTTAAGCTTAATCCGTATTCTATCATATTCTATGGACCCTAAAGTACAAAAAATTGCTCGAGCAACCATTAAGTATTTGCTTAAAAACCCGAATACCGCTCGGTCCAAAATAACCAACCTTAAGGGAAAATTTGCAAAAAAATATAATTATAACACTGTAATTAAAAATGCCGTAGTATTGGAATATGCGGAGCAGATGGGTCTAACCCAAAATGAATTGCGATTAATTAACAAGAAATTGAGGAGAAGGTCCACTCGAAGTATTTCTGGTGTTTCAGTGATTGCAATAATGACTAAACCTCTTGACTGTCCTGGAAATTGTGTTTATTGTCCCGGGGTAGAATCACAGCCGGAAGAAAAAGTTGCGCAATCTTATACGGGTCGAGAACCTGCGGCTATGAGATCTATTCATTATAATTACGATCCTTACCTTCAAGTTAAAAACCGAATCGAAGATTTAGAAGCAATCGGTCATTCAGTTGACAAAATAGAACTCATAATCATGGGCGGAACTTTCCTATCTGCCAAGAAGGATTATCAGAAACGTTTTATGAAAGGAGCCCTCGAGGCAATTATCAATGAACAAGTAAGCACACTGGATGAGGCCCTTCAAAAAGCCGAATCTTCAAGCCGAAGAGTAATTGGAATAACAATTGAGACAAGACCGGATTATTGCAAAAAAGAAGATGTGGATATGATGCTAGAATATGGCACAACGAGGGTTGAAATTGGGATTCAAACCATCTATGATGATATTTATCGCTTGGTAAAGAGAGGTCATACGACAGAAGATAGTATAGAATCTATCCGAATTGCTAAGGATGCTGGGCTGAAGATTAACGCTCATATAATGCCGAATTTACCTAATTCTACTATAGATAAAGATATAAAGATATTTGAAGAACTCTTTTCAAATCCCGATTATCGCCCTGATATGCTTAAAATATACCCTTGCTTAGTCATTAAAGGGACTGAATTATACAAGTGGTGGAGAGAAGGGAAATTTACGCCTTATTCGTTAAAAGAGTTAATTGATTTAATTGCCGAAGCAAAAATAAACCTACCCCCCTATGTAAGAATTCAGAGAATTATGAGAGATATACCCGCGCCTTTAATTGAAGCGGGATGTAAAAAAAGTAATTTAAGGCAACTCGTTCAAAATCGCTTAAAAGAATTAGATGCAAAATGCAATTGCATACGTTGCAAGGAATATGGAATACAAAAAAGGAATGAAGATATACAATTAGACTCCATACAGCATGTAAAGTTATATCGGATGGATTATGAAGCTTCGAGGGGAAAAGAAATATTTTTATCGTACGAAAATAAAAAGAAGGGCTACCTAGTAGGTTATTTACGGTTGAGAAAGCCCTCCCCTTATGCACATCGCCCTGAATTAAATGATGGAAGAACTTTAATCGTCCGAGAAATTAAAGTGGTCGGAGAATTAGTCCCAAAAGATATTTCTCCTCATAAACTAAATCAAGTGCAACACCGAGGATTTGGAACATCATTATTAGAAGCCGCAGAACTTATTAGTGCAGAAGAATTTGATGCTAAAAAGATTTCTGTTATTTCAGGGATTGGAGTTCGCGATTGGTTTTATAATTTAGGTTATAAAATTTCTGGACCTTATGTATCAAAAACCTTATAACTTGAATTTTCGATGGGAAACAACGGCAACTGGACAATCACCGAAGGATGGAATCCTTGAGGACAAAAAATTACAAATATTCTCTCATAATTTTATTTGATATTAAATATTTCCCGAATTGATTTAAGATTTCAAAAAATTCTTGGTCTGAATCAACACACTTTGCTCTATTAAAAATCTCGTGCCTTTAGAAATTTGAAATAATTCCCTTATAGATAATACCTTCAAATAATTCCCGAATGTTTTTATCGGCGATATCTTTTTATCCGATAAGGATCTTTTACCGTTCATATTTAATTTTAAACCCACTTTTGGCTAATATTAAAAGAGATTTCGGTTTTAATATCTTAATAAATTTCAATATTTGAGATATTAATTATTCCACTAATTAATACAAATAATAAAAAAAATAATAACGAATACTTACTATCTTAGGTATGAGCAAATATGACTACAAGGAACTGGGCTTAAAATGTGGTTTAGAAATCCACCAACAGCTTAATTCCGAGACGAAATTATTTTGTAGATGTCCTAATGAACTCCAAGGTACAAGGGAACCGGACTTTACTATAAAGCGAGAAATGAGACCGGTTTTGGGTGAAATGGGAACCTATGACAAGGCAATGCTTACGGAATATAAGAAGGGGATGAGCATTATTTATGAATGTTATAATGATGTAATATGCACTTATGAGATGGATGAGACTCCCCCATTTGACTGTAATGAAGAAGCCAGAAGAATTGCGATGAAGATTGCTCTTTTGTTGAATTCAAATATTATAAAGGAAATGCATGTATGCCGCAAAAATTATCTTGATGGGAGTGTACCTTGTGGTTTTCAGCGAACGATGATACTCGCTAAAGACGGTTATGTTGTATTAGAGGACGGAAAAAAGATTGGTGTTGATATTGTGTGTTTAGAAGAAGATGCTGCGAGGAGAACAAAGAGAGAAAAAAAAATCAACTACTTTCGATTGGACCGATTGGGAATACCATTAGTTGAAGTAACCACTAAACCAGATATTAACGATCCGGATGAATGTAGGGCATGCGCGGAGCGATTAGGGATGCTGTTATGGTCAACAAATGTAAAACGCATATTAGGCTCAATACGTCAAGATATAAATGTAAGTATCGAAGAAGGAACCCGCGTAGAAATAAAAGGGGTACAAAAGTTGGATTGGATCTCGCTACTTATTAATCATGAGATTTCAAGGCAGCAGAATTTAATTAACATCAAAAAACGGTTAATCGAATTAGGATTAAATAAGAATAAATTCGTTGGTGTGAAGAAGGACCTATCGAAAGAACTAGTAAATATCAAATGTAAATTCATTGCTGATGGTATAAAGGGCGGAAAAAAATTGTTCGGTATTAATTTTAAGAATTTTAATGGTATTTTTGGAACCAAATTGATGCCAGACTATCGATTTGGAACAGAAGTTAGTAGTAAGGTCCAATCAATTTCGGGATTGAAGGGAATAATTCACTCCGACGAAAGCCTTTCAAATTACGGCTTAATTAAAGATGATATTGAATTAATAAAAGAGAATTTGGATTCGACTGAAAAAGATTGCTTCGTTTTAATTTTAGGGGTTAAAAAAGATATAGAAAGCGCAATAGACGTAATACTGGATCGGGTAAAATTTGCATTTGAAGGAGTACCACCTGAAACAAGACGAGCTCTCGAAAACGGAAACACGGAATTTTTGAGAGAATTACACGGAGGTGCGAGGTTATATCCCGACACCGATACTCAAGCAATCATCAATTCTGATAAAGAAATAAAAGAGCTCAGCAGCGCAATACCCGAATATCCTTGGAAAATAATCGAAACCTACTCAAAACAATATAAAACCGAATCCAGAGTTATTAAAGAGCTCATTTTTAACAACCAGTTATCACTTTTTGATAATATTATTCAAATTTATCCAGAGGATCCCACTTTGATTTTTACGACCCTGTTAGAAACCACCACAGCGCTTAAACGCGATGGGAAAGAAATTGAGAATATCTCTGAGGACGATTTCAAGAACATTTTTAAATTATTAGCAGATAAGGAAATTGGTAAAGAAGCTATTGAAGAAATCATTGCCTACAAGGCAGATAACCCTCAATTCTCTATAGCAAAAGTAAAAGAAGAACTTAATCTCGAGAGTGTGGATAAAGATGAGCTTAAAACGATATTAAGTGAGATTATAGAGAATAATGAAGATTTAATAAAGGAACGACAAATGGGTGCGATGGGTCCTCTTATGGGAGATGCGATGAAAGAATTGCGCGGAAAAATTAATGGCTCTATCATCTCCAAAGAACTACAAGATTTAATTAAAAAAAAAATAAAGGAGTTGTAAATAAATGACTGACCAATTAGAGGGATATAAAGGAAATGCAAGAAATATTTTAAAGAAAAAAAATCTCGGGATTTGGGATATCGTAGAAATCAAGACGGATAAAACAGAGTACCAAGGAATCGTTCTGCCTCGAAATGAATACTCTAAGCCTGAATTTATCGAAATAAAACTTAAAAATAATTATAATATCGGGATTCATGTGCAAGATATTAAAAGTATTGAGAAACTCGGAACGGAAGAGGCAAATTATAAAATACCCGAAAAAAAGTTCCCGAAAACAAAAAACTTTCCAGAAGTTAAATTATTGGGAACAGGAGGAACCGTTGCATCTCGCTTGGATTATACCACTGGTGCTGTGATACCAGCCTTTACCCCAGGAGAATTATTCAGTGCCGTTCCTGAGTTGGCGGATATATGTAATCTGGAGACTGAAATTCTTTTTAAAATCCTCTCGGAAAATATGAAACCACAGTATTGGCAAAAAATAGCGAAAGAGGTTGAAAAGGAGGCCAATGGCGGGAGTGATGGCGTTATAATTGCCCATGGAACCGATACAATGGGATATACTTCCGCTGCACTCTCCTTTATGTTAAAAGATCTTTCAATACCCGTAGTTATTGTGGGTAGTCAGAGAAGTTCGGACAGACCTTCCTCTGATGCGCCCTTAAACTTGATTAATGCGGCGACCGTAGCCACCTCAAATATCGCAGAAGTTATGGTTGTTATGATGGGCTCTACTTCTCATGATTATGGCCTAATCCATAAGGGAACGCTCGTTAGAAAGATGCACAGTTCCTATAGGAATACCTTCCGTACTATCGATAATATTCCTCTAGGGATGGTAAGAGACCGTAAGATAAAGATGTTTACCGACGACTATAATAAAAAGCACGATCTAGAAACTAAGGCTTTAACCGGATTTGAAGATAAAATAGGATTAGTTTATTCATATCCAGGATTGACTAAAGATGAACTTAATTATTATATTGATAAAAATTATAAGGGGATTGTTCTTGCGGGAACTGGGTTAGGTCATGTGAGTACTCAAACTTATGAAGCAATTGAAAGGGCGGTTGAAGAAGGAATTATTGTATTAATGACAACCCAAACCCTACATGGATTTACAGGAATGAATGTATATTCCACTGGCAGAGAGCTACTAGATTTAGGCGTTATTCCCGGTCGAAATATGATTCCAGAAGTAGGGTATGTGAAGTTAGGATGGGTATTGGGGCAAGTAAATGATCTCAATAAAGCAAAAGAAATGCTGTTAACAAATATAGCTGGAGAATTTTTATCTCGGGAGAAACCAATCGCATTTAATTATGATATTGATACTTTGTTAAACAAAGATGAGATATAATTTGCTAAAATCTATCCCTTTTCAATCTTACATATTTTTCAATTTTATTTTCAATTTTATATTAACTAAAATTTAAATACGCTGATTTTATTAAAGATTATGAATTTTTTGTTTGTTCAAAAGATTCTTAAAAATGTTTATAGGTGATAAATTGTTTCAAAAGTCCTTATTGTTGATGATGAGCCTGCTATTAGGAGGCTATATCAGTTAATTTTGGAAGAAACTGGTTTAAAGAGAATAATATTTGCTCACGATGGTAAAGAGGCTATTGAAAAGTACAAAACCTCATCAAAAAAACCGAATATTATCATAATGGATTACCGTATGCCATTATTGAATGGAATCGAAGCTATGCTTGAGATTCTAAAACTTAATCACGACGTCAAGGTAATTTTCATAAGTGCTGATGAATCTATAAGAGAAAAAGCAATTTCAAAAGGCGCGATAGCGTTTCTCAAAAAACCGATTGATATCAATCAACTTCAAAATATTATAATTAATAATAACAAGAATAAAGTAGATGCCGAAAGATGGTAAGAATTTTTTCTATAAATTTAATACTAATTTAAATGACTGCGAAATACTTTATCTTAATCTAAATAGTAAATTAAAAAATATATAAATGGGTGATTTATTAAATGGAAGATTTTAGTAATCTAATTTCTAGAGATCTCGATTTTTTAGGAGACATAATCACTGTATTTAATAAAAATTTCGATCTTATCTATATTAACAAAAAAAGTGAAGGGATATTGGGGATTCCAACTGAAAATCTCAAAAATCAAAAGAATTGCCAAATCTTCCATCCCAATGATCGTCAAACTATTAAAAATATCTCAAAAAATATTTTAAAAGCCGGATATAGCGAGGCGACAATACGGGTTAGAAGCAAAGATGGTAATTATAAATGGTTAGAGATAAGAATGAAAACCACTAAAAATAAAAATGGTGAAACCAGAATTATTGCCGTGGGTCGGAACATCACACCGCGGAAAAAGCTGGAAAAAAAGCTGGAAAAAAAGCTACGCAAAAGTGAGCAGAAACCCGGATTCACTAAAGATGACCCTGAAGTTCAACCACATTTTAAGGCGGTTCAGGGAAAAGAGCCCGCTAATTTTGAAATTACTGAGATCATAAACCCTCAAACACTTAAAGAAATAAATGAAGCATTTGCTAATACTTTTGATGTCACAATGCTTTTAACTGATCCCGAGGGAGGTTATATTGTTGGCCCGGATAATCTGTCCGAATTTTGTCAAATTATAAGAAGTTCAAAGAAAGGATTAGAAGGATGTATATCAAGTGACCAAATCCTTGCGAAAAGAGCGAAATGTAAGTCGGAACCTATAATAAACCATTGTTCTAACGCGGGTCTTATTGACGCCGTACTTCCGATAATAATAAATGGAAGACACGTGGCATCATGGCTTGTTGGCCAATTCTGCCCTTCCGAGGCTACTGAAAATACAGTTCGCCAAACCGCCTTAAAAGTTGGCGAAGATGAAAGAAAATTACTTAAAGCATACCATAAATTAAAAAAACGCCCCATCCAGCAGTTAGAAAAAACCTTAAATCTACTCGAAATCTTTGCTCAAGAACTTTCTAAATACGGTCTAAAAAATTTGGAACTTGCCAAAGCCAACATCGAGCGTAAAAAGGCAGAGGAAAAACTAGAATCGAGTAGGGAAATGCTTGAAAAAGTTATTGATACCAGTCCTACGGGTATTACTATAGTAAATAAAGAGGGAAAAATCATCTATGCAAATTCTTATGCTGAAAAGATTTTAAGAATCACCAAAGAAGAAATAATTAGTAGAACCCACAACGATGCTCGGTGGGATATAAAGGATTTTAATGGAAACCCTTTTCCTAATGAAAAATTACCATTTGAAGAGGTAAAAAGAACTAAAAAACCTGTTTTTAATGTTAGACATTCGATAAAAACTAGCTCGGGCGAAACTCGCTTGCTTTCGATTAATGCTGCCCCCTTATTTGACTCAGAGGGAGGGTTCCATCAAGTTATATGTAATTTTAATGATGTTACTGCCGAAATTAAAACATTAAGAAAGTTAAAAAAATCCACAAGAGAATTAAAAGAATCATTAAATAAAACTGAATTCTATAAGGATTTGCTCTCTCATGATATGGCAAATGTTTTGAATAATACTAAAACCTCGGTTCAACTGATGGAACTGTGGAAGGATAATCCTTCTAAAATAGAAGAGAAGGAAGTTATAATAGATATTATCACCCAACAGATCGAGAGAGGGGCATCCTTAATCTCAAATGTTCGAAAACTTTCTCAAGTTGAAAAAGGAGTATGCCCTATAAGATCTATGAATATTGAAACCATCCTAAAAAATGCAATTAGTAATATTAAAACACGGTTTCATCGAAAGGATCTCAACATTAGAATCGATTTTTCAGATAAAAATGTAAAGGTGAAGGGGGGAAAACTATTGTTAAATGCTTTCGAAAATATTTTGCAAAATGGATGTATCCATAATGAGAATAAAACCATAAAACTGTATATTAAGATCAATAAAGTCCGAAAGAAAGATAAAGATTGGGTTAAACTTGAATTTAGAGACAATGCAGATGGTATTAAGGATGAGAGGAAAGATATCATATTTGAACGAAGCTATGATAAGGAAAAAAGCAGAGGGGGAATGGGAATCGGCTTAATGCTCGTCAAGGAAATCATTAATGGCTATGGGGGAAGGGTGTGGGTTGAGGATCGAGTGAAAGGAGATTATTCCCGAGGCAGTAATTTTATTGTCTTTCTTAGGGAGGCTAAATGATTGCCCTATTGTAGAAAAATGACAACTTTCATTTAGATCGACTAAAAGAAAAATATATAAGTCCAAATTGATATTAGTATCCCAATCTAAATTTATTATAAGAGGAGTGATCCTATGGGAAATTTTAATAAAATGAAGAAAGCCTATAATGCATCTGCGAAGATAATGGAAAAACGGATGGAAAAAGAGCGTCCAGCGGATTTCAAGGTTTTAAGAGCGGTCAAAGAGTCGTCAATAATTATAATTAAGGGGATCTACGATAAGGTGGAATTAGTATTAGACCTGATAAAAGTGCCCTATGTCTTATTATATCCCGACGAGTTTTATGATATCGACCTTAGACCCGACCAAATACTGATTATCAATTGTCCTGGGAGTGGATTAGATCAAAGCCTTCCCAAGATCAGAGAATTTGCTAATCGGGGTGGTTTTCTATTTACCACTGATTGGGCTCTATTGAATATATTAGAGAAGATATTTCCAAGTTTAGTTAAATATAACCAACGACCAACGGCAGATGATTGTGTTGCCGTGGAAGTAGTTGATAAAAGCAATAAATTTCTTGAGGGGCTTTTTAAAGCGGATGAGAAACCGATTTGGTGGCTCGAAAGTTCATCGTATCCGATCCAAATCTTGGATACCTCCAAGGTACAAGTCTTAGTAAAAAGTAAGGAAATGAGGGAAAAATACGGAGAAGCTCCTATTGTGATAACTTTTACCTATGGAGACGGCGGTACAGTTCTACATATGACAAGCCATTATTATCTTCAAAGATCTGAATTACGTACGACACGCCATAAAAAGTCGGCAAAAGAGTATATCACAGAGGAAATGGCCTTTTCAGACGATGATATAGTGGATATGGAACCCGATTTGGATGGGATAACATTAGGAGAGGCCGAATCTGCTTATTCAACTACGCAGTTTATTAGTAATGTTATTATCGAACAGCAAAAAAAGGTGAATGAGCGAGAAAATAAGAAGAAAAAAGATGCAAAGGAAGATGGGAAAAACGATTTAGATGAGTAATAATTCCTTTTTTTAATTCTATATCTTTTACTCAAGTATAGTTCCAAAAAAACAAATAGCATCGTTTTTTTTATATTTATATAATAATTTGAATAAGAAATAAAGTTGACCATTAAAGTATTAATTGCTGACGATTCCGCCTATTTAAGAAAGAAATTATCAGAGCTATTATCATCCAATAGCTCTATTAGTGTAATCGATACCGCAAAAAACGGAGAAGAGGCTCTTGATTTGACTTTAGAACATCTTCCTGATGTATTAGTTCTCGATTTAATGATGCCAAAAATGGATGGGATGGAAGCATTTAAGAGAATAATCGAACAATATCCTGTACCGACTATAATTTTATCTAGTATTGATCCTGATAATTTAGACTCCTCTATTCAGGCTTTGTTAATTGGGGCATTCGATTACTCAATTAAACCTGGTACTTTTGGCGAAGTAAAATTGCAGCATTTCCAAGACACATTAATTCAAAAAATAAAATCCGCTGCTAATTCCCAATTTAAGAAAGTATATGATAAAAAGGAAGATCATTTTACAAAAAGATCCTTTCGGCAAAAAAGAGTTGATGAGATCTTTAAATTTGGAAAGCACCTCCAGAAAGTGGCCTCCTCTTATACTAATAAATCTAGTGAAAAAACTAAAAAAATACAATCCTTGAATGAGATAAAAACCGGTAATAAACTTTCCGACTTAGACTCTCTTATGGTTCAAAAGGAGGAGAAAGAACAAAAGAAAAGAAAGAGGCTCCAGTTAAAAGTTACAAAAGAAAAGGAACAAAAGACAAAAAAAGAAAAAATAATTTCAGAGAAACGCCTTGTTAAATCCAAAGAAGATGTAAGATCTCGAGAAATTGTGAAACCAGAAATAAAAAAACCAGAAATAAAAGATAAAACAAGTCTCAGAGATAAAAAAATAGAGCGATCGGAAAGCAAAGAAGCAATGCTAGGTAAAAAACTAAGAAAACAAAAGAATATGCCACATTCTCAAACGATAGAGCCAAGACAAAAGGATATATTGTTAAGTTCTGAAAAAACCAAAAAATCGATTAAAGCTATCGAACTTTTATCCCCCCAAGAACATTCAATAGATAGTATTAATTTACAATCAAATATAATTGTGATTGGGGCTTCGGTGGGAGGTCCCAAAACCATCAAGAATATTCTTAAGAAACTCCCAAAGGATTATCCTTTTCCAATCGTTATCGTTCAACATTTAAATTCTAACTTCATAAAACCCTTTGCACAATCTTTAAATGGAATATGCTCTCTCCAAGTTAAAGTAGCCGAAGCCAATGAGGTGGTAGAACCGGGAATTGTCTATATTGCTCCAGGAGAAAAACACATTAAAATGTCTATGAGAAATCAGCATCCATGCATTAAACTAATTGACGGCTTACCTGTTAATTCATGTATTCCTTCTATCGATGTTTTATTCATTTCTTCCGTACAAGTATATGGTAAAGGAGTAATAGGAATTTTGTTAACAGGAATGGGAAAAGATGGAGTAAATGGTTTAGAATATATTTATAATCATGATGGACTAACCATAACAGAATCAAAACAAACCGCAATGCTTTACGGGATGCCCAAGCTTGCCGTTAAAAGAAAGGTGGTAAATAAAGTATTACCTAATAATAGAATCCCCGATTTTTTATTAAGTTTAACATGAAAAGTTTTTCTCTATAGAAGGGGGGAATTATGAATTCCCATAATCTTAAATAAAACCTATTTCATTATATCTCTAGACTTTTTATTAGGGAAAAAATGGAAAATTTAAATGAATTTATATCGCGAAATAAAGAATGGTTCAATAATATTATGGAAACCATTCAAGATTATGCGAATGATTTGGAGAGAGTAAAAGAGTGG
>CAZDJH010000014.1:17138-23006 GCA_964505645.1 uncultured archaeon
GGCTCTCAAGTACATTAAAAAGCATTGGGGATGGAGTAATTGCCACAGATACTAAAGGAAGAGTTACTTTTATAAATCAAGTTGCTGAGTCTTTGACAGGGTGGAAAGAAGAAGATGCCATAGATAAACCTATAAAAGAAATCTTTAACATTATTAATGAATTTTCTAGGGAACCCGTTGAAAATCCTGTTTCAAAAGTTATTCAAGAAGGCAAGATCAAAGCATTGGCAAATCATACCGTTTTAATATCAAAAACGGGTAAGGAAATACCGATTGATGATACTGCTGCTCCAATTAGAAATAAAGAGGGCCAACTTATAGGGATTGTATTGGTATTTCGAGATATTTCTGACCTCAAAAGCTTGAAAAGAGAATTAAGAATCGTCTATGATGCGGTATCTTCATCTCTAAGTGGAATAGCCATTACGAATGTGGAAGATAAAGTCATTTTTGTGAATCCCATGCTGGTTAGGATGTTAAGATATGATAACCAAGATAATCTCTTAGGGAAACAAATAATAGATCTCTTCAATAATAAATTCAAAGAAATTAATGAATTTATTAATTTAATAAATAAAACAAAAAAGGATTCAATAGAACTACTTCTTAAGAGAAATGATTCAACAGAGTTTACTGCTGAAGTTTCCATTTCAAACATTATTGGTAAGAAAGGAAAAGAACTCGGGAAGATAACTTCATTTCGAGATATCTCTGAACGTAAGAAGGCCGAATTAGATCTAAAACGGTCTCGAAACCAATTAAAATTATTATTAGATAGTTTAAAAGACTCTATTTTGGTAATTTCGAAAGATTATAAAATCCTTTTTATGAATAAAAATGCCTTGGATACGTTTAAAGAGAATTTCGTGGGAAAAAAGTGTTATGAGACCCTCTTCAAGAGGGATGAACCATGTGAGGTTTGTCCTATCCTTAAAATGGAGACCAAAAAACTTTGTCAATTTAGATTGGAAAAAAAAATTAAAAATCTTCCGGGGTCTAAAACCAAATACTTTGATATCAATATTGCACCAATCCAGAATCTTGACGGCGTAGATGCTATAATCGAAGCGTTTCGGGATGTTACTGCGAGGAAAAAAGTAGAACAAGAACTAGAGGAATCTCAAGAGCAATTAAAATTGATCTTAAAAAGCTTAAAAGATATTATTCTTGTTATTTCAAAGTCTCATGAGATATTATTTATGAACGATTTTGCGAAAGAATTCTTTCAAGATAATATTGTGGGAAAAAAATGTTATACTTCTATATTTAAGCTTAATAAACCTTGCGAACGTTGCCCTTTATCTCAGGTTATTAAGGGTGATATTTGCCAAAAAAATGTTATACTTCTATATTTAAGCTTAATAAACCTTGCGAACGTTGCCCTTTATCTCAGGTTATTAAGGGTGATATTTGCCAAAAAAGAATGGAAAGGACAATAATCTCTCAAAAGGGTGAGAAGGAGTTTTTTGATATTAATATCGCACCTATTAATATCTTTAAAGGTCAGGATGCCATAGTTGAGGGATTACGCGACATTACAAGGCGTAAAAGGATTGAAGATGAATTAAAGAGGTCAAAAGAAAGTGTTCAAAAAGCGTATAATAAGGCGGAATTTTATAAGGACCTATTAGCCCACGACTTAAACAATATCCTACAAAGTCTTTTAACTGGGGTAGAAGTAAATGAGATGCTAATGAGGCAACCAAACCAATTAGAGCAACTAAAAGAAAATACAACTGTTATTAAGGATCAGCTCCTTAAAGCATCAAACCTTATTGCCAATGTTCGTAAATTCTCTAAATTGGAAGATAATAATATTCAACTTAAAAAGATTAATATATGCAAAAGATTGAAGAAATCTATCGCACGAATAAAGAAAATCAACATAAAGAAAGAAATCTCTATTAAGATAAAAATATTTGAAGATATCTCAGATTGTACAATTAAAGCAAATGAACTTTTAGAAGAAGTCTTCGATAATATATTAATAAATGCGATAAAGCATAATAAAAATCCCCATATACAAATACAAATTAAAATTTCGAAGGAAAAAATTAATAGAAAACAATATATAAAAATACAATATATAAAAATACAATTTATAGATAATGCTAAAGGAATTGAGGATAGTCGCAAAGAAAAGATTTTTCTGAGAGGTTTTTCGAATGCAAATAATACTCACGGGATGGGTTTGGGCTTATCTCTTGTTAGAAAGATAATTGAGGCTTATCATGGAGATATCTGGGTAGAGGATAGAGTTAAAGGAGATAGCTCTAAAGGGAGTAATTTCACCATAATAATTCCAAAGGTTGATAATGCTGCATGAGATTTTTATAGTAGAGGATGAACCTGCGGTTTGTTTTTTTTATAAACAAGCACTCTCTTTAAACGGATATAAAATAATCGGTATTGCTGAGGACGGAGAAGAAGCAGTTTCAATGTTTAAAACATTTAAAGAAAAACCCATAGTTATTTTAATGGATCATCGTATGCCAAAAAAGGACGGTATTGAGGCATTAAAAGAAATATTACTAATAGACCAGAAAGTAAATATTATTTTCGTAAGTGCTAATGATGAAATTAGAAAAGAAGCCTTAGAAAATGGGGCATTCAGTTTTCAAAAAAAGCCAGTAAAAGTAGATGATTTGCTGGAAGAGATTAAAAGGGCGATAAAGATGTATACCCCTAATTAATAGAGAAAGAAAAATGATCATTACGGCAAGTAAGTTATTAATATATCGAAATATCTTTATTTCTTATAATCATAAGAAAACCATATCTTTATAAGTTTCTTCCATATTATGTTTGTAAGAATATGAGGTATGACTTAATTGAAGGTGCTAACATTATTGAACCCTTAGAGATAAATGATTCCATATACAATAAGATTCTTATTAAATTAGAACGCTCAACCTCGATTAGATTTAAATATTATCAGAAAAACTATGTTATAAAGAGAATAAAATCTAGAGTAAAATCAAGGAATCTTCCTTCCGAAGAAGCCTATTACGATTATCTAAAGGATTATCCGAAGGAAGCAGCCCTCTTCTTAGATAATTTTACTATTAATTATTCATATTTTTTCAGAAATTACAGTATATATGAAAAACTACTCGAACTCATGGAAGAAGAGGGCTTATTTAAGCAAGATTATATCCGAATATGGTCATGTCCTTGTGCCTCTGGCGAAGAACCCTATACTATCGCGATGATCCTCGAAGAAACAAAAAAAAGAGGAAAAAACCTAAATTATGAGATCACTGCATCTGATATTAATATAAATGCCATTGATACGGCTAAAACAGGAATTTATGGGGCCCACGCATTAAATGAAACACCCAAATCGATAAAAAAAGAATATTTTAGAAAGATTTCCGAAAAGCCCTTGAAATATAAGCTCAGTGCCCAGATTAAAGACAAAGTGGAGTTTATCAATGAAGATATTACTAAAAGGCACAGGAAGTATCAAAAATATGATATAATCTTCTGTAGGAATTTTATTATTTATATTAATGAAACGTATCGCAGTGAAGTTCTTAAAAACCTAAAATGCGTCCTAAAAGATCAAGGTATTTTAGTATTAGGAAAAACTGAAACCATTAATAACGATCCTATTCTTAATCTCATCGATCCAAGGAATCAATTCTTCATTAAATCTCATGAACCTTTAGATCAAGAAAATCAAGACGACAATAAGGATCTAAAGGGATTCCCGCTTAAGGAAAATTACATATCAGAGAAGGTTCAAGCTAATAGAAAGAAGAAAGAAAATGTAAAAATGAAGAAGAAACAAATAAAAACAAAAAATCAAACAAAACCATCACCAAAAAGGAAGGAGGAACACATTTTAAGAAAAGAAAAGAGTCATTCACCTGTAAAAATTATTGAAAAACCCTATACCAAGAAATCTAAATGGCAATCTACAACTCAAAAAAAGGTAATTCCATTAGAAAAATTAAATAAAAAATTGAACACAAAGAAAGCTCAAGTAATAACTTATCCTTCAAATATATCAAAAAATCCAAATTCTGAGAACAATGTGTCTCATTTAAAGAAATTAAGAAAGAAAATCGAGAAAGAAATGGCCCTTCTTCAAAATCAGAGGAAAGAATTAGAAAGAAAAATTTCGGAATTTCAAAAGCAACAAAAACACTTTGATTTGAAGAAAAAAAAATTTAAACGTAAAAGGAACATCTTTAAACAAGAAAAAACCCAATATCAAATGGAGTTAGAGTGGTTTAAAAGAAGCAAGGAGCGATTCCAATCCAAAAAAAACCAACTTAAACAAGAAAAAGAAATATTCTTAAGAAAAAAACGGAAATATGAGTCCGAAATGCAGAAACCTGAAGGGCGCCTAATTACCTCAAAGGAGAAAGGAAAGAAGCAGAGTTTAGGTGAAGAATATACATTGTCTCTGGGGAATTATATTTTACTAAAAAAAAATGAGGATGAGAGGAGAATTAAAACCATAAGTATGTACGGATTAGGAAGTAGTTATATTTTGATATTAGCTGATACTGCCGGTGGTGTTTATTGTGTATCACATATTCTATTCTCTAAACCTAAAAAGGCTCAAAAAACATCTCATATTAAGAAGCCACATCAATACGCCTCTTTATGTGTTTCTTACTTGGTAAAAGAAATGTTACTACGTGGCGCTTCGGAAAAAAGGATTTCTGCTTATATTATTGGTGGAGCCCAAATATTTAATAAAAAGCATGCTTCTATCAAGGAAACCTATTCTATTCTCATCGATGAGTTAAATTCTTACAATATTATTCTTTCTCGATCCGATATCGCTGGAAGATTGCGGAGGACCGTAAAGTATAACCTTAATGAGGCAAAACCGCGTTTGAGATATGAGGGAGAAGAGGATTTCATATTCCTTTAATAACCCTCTAAACCTTTAAATTTGAAGAAAAATAATTGATTAAGATTAAGTAAAAAAAAGAATGTTTTTGGATATGATAAGATTTAAATAAAAAATCTATTATTATTCTATAAAACTTTTTGGTTTTTCAAAAATGAACCTAATTCAACAAGCAAAAAAAGATTATCAAGACTGGGGAGAACTACTTGACATTTCAACATTTGTGGATAAGTTAAAACAAGATTTATCCGAAAGTGGCTTTGAGAACGCTAACTCCCGTTTAGTCTATAGCGTGTGTCCTGACGATGTAAATAGATTACAAGACTTAGATACAATAGAGAAAGCACTTACCGGAGAATATAACAGCGAGTTTCACTTGGGAGGGCTCGGAGCTTATCCGATGGGAGGGGTTTCTGGAATCATTGCCGCAAGCCATCATCCCCCTGATAGAATTGTAAACGATGATAGAAAAGGAGGGAATTTGATCTTTTTTATTAGCCCTCATTTTGGCCTAATTGAAAAAGAGAATTACATCTATGGAAAGATAATCCGTCCGGGACAAGAAAAAGTAACGAGTTCTTGTGGCGCGATGATGGGCTTTTTAGATGCTCTGAAAGACGCGAATAGTCCCGAAGAATTTGAGATCTCACCTGATCCCAACATAGTTGATCCGACCCGAACCGTATTACATTCTGAATTAATTAACAATTATGCTGATTGGCTTAACGAGATCCTCCAAATGGATGAGACGAATGAACAAGTTATTGATCTTTTTAAATTAAATTACGATCTAGTTATCAATAAAGCAAATGATATGATCGATGAGTTCCTAAGAGTAGAGGAAGACCATTTCGAAGGAAATATTGCCGTTATCGGAGGGATCACCATTAATACTATTTCCGGAGACTATTTTTTACTCAAAGAGATGTATTATCCAAATTCATAACCATTTTTTTTTTACATACTATTTCATATTTTAATAGGATTTTACAAAAAAA
>CAZDJH010000015.1:0-6935 GCA_964505645.1 uncultured archaeon
TCTTCACGTCGTCGCGGGTGGAGGCACCGGCGCGCAGCTCGCCGAACACATCGCCTGGATGCACCGGCCCGGCAGCGCCCCCCTGCTCTACCTGACGGGCGAGCACCTCGCCTTCGACATGCAGCAGACGCTCGCCGCGCGCGGCCTCACGGTCTGGCGGCGGATCGTCTACCACAACGCGCTCGTCCAGTCGTTGCCATTACCGGTCACGGTCGGGCTTCAGAAGGACTTCTTTGACGCGATCATTTTCATGTCGCCGCGCACGGCCGCGCATTTCGTTCATCTTGCGCGGAACGCTGGGGTCAGCGAACACGCCGCGCGCCTGTGGTTGCTGTGTCTGTCGGACCAGATCGCAGCCGCGCTCGCGCCGCTTCAGCCCGAGCATGTCGCGGTTGCCGCCCGGCCGACGCAGGAGGCGCTTCTCGACTTGCTGGGGCCACGAAAGCCTGCGTAGATCGGAGCCGCCGCGCGCGAACTTCTCGCAAAACGTTAACCAAAGCCGGATATAGCGGTGACAAGGCAGCATTTGCGCGGCGCGGCCTTTCCGGCGATCATGGTCAAGGGCCTGTGGGTCCGGCATGGAGCGAAAGCAATGTCCGACGAGACGAAATCGGGAACCGGAAGCAGCGCGCAGCGCCCGCACGCGACGCTCGACCTGAAGGCCGAGCGGGTCGACGATCCCGCGCCTGAGGAAAGCGCGTCCACCGAGCCTGATTCCAGCGCCGAAGAGCCGCGCGCGCCGGAGGAGACCACGCCGCCGCGCGAGGGTGGCGGCGCGGCGAGTTTTCTCACGCATCTGTCGGCGGGCCTGCTCGGGGGGCTGATCGCGCTCGTCGTCGGCTACTATGCGCTCGGCAACTTCCGTGACCGGCTGCCGTTCGTGTCCGAGACCAGCGCGGAGCAGATCAAGGCCGAGCAGGAATCGCTCGACCAACGAATTACCGAGGTTGCTCAGGCGGGCGGTGAAGCGCGCGCGGCGCTGGCCGACCGTGTCTCCGCCCTTGATGCGCGCACCGAAGGGCTGGCCCGCACGGACGATGAGGCGGGAAAGAATCAAAAGGTTGAAGTTTGAATTATTAGAGGGGTCTGGAATTTCATTATTACAAGCAATTGATGACGTTTCACGATTATGTCGAGGAAAACAGAGATACAGCAATTCTTTTTACCCATTAATAGAGAGATTAACGGAAAATAGTCATCCTTGGGTCAAAAAAAGGGCTAAAAAGTGTTTAAAAATTCTAATAAAGAATAAGGATGCTTCAGAATCCGAATCAAATAAAGAAAAATCATCCCTTCCAGAAATCAACACTCTTGGGAAATATATTGACTTATTATTAAAAATGCTTAAAAACAAACCAAATTTTAGAGATAAATTACTAGACCTTTATAAAAATACTAATCATTATAAAACTAATTATTCAAATAATGTTAAAGATCAGTTATTTACTGTTGTTAAAAATCCAAATGCTAATTATTTAAGAATTTTGTTTAATCTAAATGATATTAAGTATCTTGTTGGTCGAATGGAACTTGAATATAATGATTATGATGATATAAATTCTTTATGTATTAATATAAATAAAAAATTAGGAATTCGTATTGACCGAGGAGATTATTTAGAATTATAGCAATACTAAGTTTTTATCAATTCTTTTACCAAATCTCCAAAATCAGAAGGTAAATCGGTAATAGTTATTTCGCCATTTTGATCTATATAAAAAGTTATGTTATGTCCAATTTTATCTTTCTTTAATCTATTATTGTTATCACGATTTCTATTTGACATATTCTTTCCTTGTTTTAGTATTTTTTTCTTTAGAGTAAAATTCAGGTTTCTTCTTCCTTTTTAATACAGACCCTAATTCTTTTTCTAAATCTTCGGTTTCCTTAAGACATTTCTTTCCTTCTCCATTTTTAACATCTATCTTAACATCACCTTTTGAATCTATTATGATCTCGATTTCCTTTATTTTTTACCACTTCCTAACAACTATTTTTATTGATTTGTCCTCTAAGCTTTTTTCTTCAACAATATTATATCCTTTCTTTGCCATTTCGCGCTTGATTATCTCCAATGAATATTTTTGCTTAACATTTCTTATAAATTCATTCTTGTTAATACCATTAACCCCCCACCAGTCTGTGATAATATCAAAACTACCATTCGAAGTTTTTAAGAATCCAATATTATTAGAAGATTCTATTTCTAAAGAAAAATCTACCTTCAATTTATTTCTCCTATAATCCTTAACGAGTGACCCCTTTTTTATATTTTTACCATATCCCAAGTTTTCTAGGGTCGAAATCAATACTTTTTCATCTTTTAATTTTGTTTTAATTTTTGTAAAATGAGACATTTTGGCTAGTTTTCTTTAATTATTATTCATAAAATTATGTTTATATAACTAAATTTCTTTCTTTTAAAGTTATTTCTGATGATTTATTTGCCATTCTTGCTCTTTTCTTAGCTTCAATTCTTAAATTATTTATTTTTTCCTTTGATGTCGTTGCTAAAGGAATAATTTTCTTTATATTTTCAACGATATGTCTTGTTTTTAAATCATTCTTCTCATTATTAGTCATATTTTCATCAAAAGCGTCATAAAGTGCGGAAATTATGGTAGTCTCTATTTCTGCTCCACTAAATTTTTTGGATAATTTAACAAGTTTTTGTATATCATAATTAGCTGGATTTCGATTCCTTTTCTGAATATGGATTTCAAAAATTTCTTTCCTTTCATCATCTGTAGGTAAATCAATAAAGAAAATCTCATCAAAACGGCCTTTCCTTAGTAATTCTGGTGGTAATGCCATAATATCATTTGAGGTTGCTACAACAAATACTGGTGCTTCTTTTTCCTGCATCCATGTTAAGAATGTGCCGAAAACTCTTGCTGTTGTTCCCGCATCTGAAAAGTTTGAACTCTTAATGCCAGAAAATCCTTTTTCAATTTCGTCCAACCACAATATACAAGGTGCTATTGATTCCGCAAGCTTTATTGTTTGCCTAATATTACTTTCAGACGACCCTACAATCCCCTCAAATATCGCCCCCACGTCCAATCGTAGTAACGGGTATTGCCATATATTAGCTATAACTTTGCAACATAAAGATTTTCCACACCCTTGAACTCCGAATAGTAATAGTCCTTTGGGGTAAGGTAATCCAAATTTTCTTGCTTCATCGCTAAAAGCATATTTACGCTTTATAATCCAGTTTTTTAAATTATCTAAACCCCCAATATTCTCTAAATCCTCCTCTGAATGGAAGTATTCCAAAATTCCTGTTTTTCTAATAATTTGTTCCTTTTCTTTTACAAATACATCGATAGAAAAACTATGCATCTCTACAATAGATTTATACAATACATTCTCAATCTCTTTTTTAGTCAGACCAATCAATGCCTTTATTATTTGGGCCTTTTTCTTTTTGGAGACATTTAAATCTAATTTTTTCCCGTTATAAAAATAATCTTTTCGAGAGATCCTATCAAATACCTTCTTAATTTCCTCCTGATTGGGTAGTGGAAAATCGATGACATTAATATCTTTGGCCAATTCGGGTGTAATTGATAGGGAAGGTGAGATAATGATAATATTTTTCTTTTCTGTTTTTAAAAGAGTAGCTAATTCCCGTAATTCTCGGATGATTATTGGCTGCTCCATGTAAAAATGAAAATCTAAAAGAATGTAAATCCCTCTATTTTTAACATTTTCAATAAATTTCAGAGCAGATAAAGGATCCTGATTTGTACCCTCCTTCTCATAATTTTTAATACTCCGAAATCCCCGCGCATGGCTCCATACAAAGATTTCTGTATTTGAGTACTTTTTGGGTTTTATTTCAGTAATATCTTTTATCAGATTAATAACTCTTAATTCTTCTGTAGAAATTACATAAACAATTGGGTACCTCGCCCGAATCATTATATCTATCTGCTCTAATTCCCTTAACATGTTCTATAGGAAAAAAATAATTTTTATTTTGATTTTTAATGATATTTTCTTTACCTTTTCTCACTCATAATATCCTTATAATCATTTAAATATCTTATGGAATAGTAAAAAAATTGGATAATAGATTTAATTAAAAACAAAATATGCAAATCTACACTCTTTTGAGCATAAATAATTGCCCCGGAATCAATTTCCTTAAATTTATCCAAACATGAGTTGACGGAAATACTCTATCACTTAGCAAACAAAGACTTAATTAAACAAAAAAGGGAAAAATGGTATGCTTCTGAGAAAGTTATGAATATGGGGTATCATGGATTTATTCATTCAAACATCCCAGACGAAATATCTATGAAGATAATAGATACGTGTACAAATAATTTAGTTGGAAATATTAAATATCTCGGAAGGATTGAATGGCATTATCAACTTTATTAAGGTTTAGATACGCGGCATCAAAATAAATGTTCCCCTGCTTAAATCAACAATTTTTTCTGTTTTTTTCTTGAGAATTTCTAAGATTTCTGATTTTTCAAAGAAATGTTGAAATGTTAATCTAGTTGTAACCCATCCGTCTCTGTAGCGTTTCCAGTTTGATTTAATATTAATCTTTTCCTGTTTAGTCCTTACCGCGAGTAGAACGAGCACCCCATTGCTTAAAAACGCCTTAATTTTATCGATTATCTTAATTCTATCTTCTGGTATAACGATATTCAGGACATAATTAAAAATGACTAAATCATAATCCCTATTTATCACTTCTTTTGGCTGATTTATTGAAAATTGAGGTGAATTATCATGCGGGACATACATTCCATAATTTTTAATACAGAATTCCTTATCCCGCTGTTTTCCCGCTCCGTAATCCAGAACAGAGGTTATTTGAATATTGTGCTTTTTTCGGTATTTTTCAAATTTTTTAATGGGTGCGCTGGGACCTAATGATTTCGGTAGAGCGGTCCTATAATAATTTTTTCTCAGAACTTCTTTATTAATATCAGAATTTTGAACATTCATTTTCAGGTTAACTATATTTATATTTGAATAGAAATATTTAAAGTTTAATAATAAGAGAATCTTTATTATATAGTGCAGGATGGCAGATAAAAACCAAACTATAGGAAAAAATGAAAAAGAAATTGGTCGAGAAATTTCCAAATTTTTCAGAGGTGGAAAGTTCACATCGAGTTATAAACCTATAGTTTTCCAATCAATCTTAATAAATGTCAAACGAGAAAAAGCCATCAATGAAGATAACGTTTTTATTATTTCAATTAACGATATTGCAAAATATTTTTTGAAGTTTAATTACATTCTGTTAAAGAGATTTAAATTAAAACAGTTGAATATGTTCCACCATCAAGTAAAGATTTATTCGATCATCGAAGATTATTATCCAAAAACCAGGAAAAAGAAACTTAATGATAAAGACATCTCAGAGGAAATTATTAAGAAAATAAAAAAATTGTTTTTCAGACACGTAATTTTTCTCTTGCGAAAGGATATGTACATCTACGAATTCTACAATGAAAATAGAGAAAAACTCGAGTCAAAGGCAGATATTAAAAATGAGCAAGAGTTCAAGAGATTGTTTAATCCGAAATCCATAAAATATATAGGATTTTCTGCTAAAACTTTCAACTATATTAATACCCATTTTCCGATTCTCGAAAAAGCCAATTTAGGAGTATGTACCGAATTTTTGGAAGGTTTTAACACAGTTCCTAAATTATTTACTAAGCTATTGGTTGCCGCCGAATCTTTTCACCGTAAAAGAAATGTCCTCACTAAATATAAGAAATTATTATTTGAGTATCAAGATAATGAATGTTTTTATTGCGGTCAAGGTTTAAAAGATGACCCGCATGCGGATCATTTTATCCCCTATGATTATCTATTTGATTCTCCGATTTGGAACATTGTGGGTTCTTGTTCTGAATGTAATTTGAGGAAAAGTAATTTTCTTGTCAATTCCGAGTACTTAGAAAAATTAAAAAAGAGAAACAAGGATTCTGATTTTAGAGATATGTTTGAAGAACTCATGCAAAAACATAAAGATGGAAATATAGAATTAATAAATCGTGAATTAGACCAGCATTACCATAACTGTTCAATGTATTTTGAATTTATTACTGATTTTAAAGAAACTTCTTCATATTAACTGTCCAAACTTTTATTAAGCCTGAGACTTTTTCCAGAATGAAGTCTTTTTAATTATTTGTTTTACTTTTAGAAATTTCTATTAACTATTGATGTTATTTCTATTAAATAATGACAGATTTTTCCTAAAGAATTATAGGCGCAATTGGTTTCGCTTCCCTCCTTTTTATAGTTAGTGTATTTTTATGAAGTATGAATACTTCACATGATCTGGGGTATCCCAATATTTTCAGTAAGTTTTCTCTTACCCCCGATTATTATTTGAAATTACAGAAAAGTACTTATACTTTTAATTATTCAAAAGATCTAAAAGCAATAAAAGAGAGATCTAGAAAAATAAAATCTAATAATTTCATATATTCCTTTTATAAAGTTAATGATGGAAAAATTAAGGCTATGTATATTGGCTTGTCAAAAGGAAATAAAAGATTAATCCAACATCTAAAAGGGTTAAAAAGGTATAAATCTAATGGAAAAAAAGATTCAGATTTGTTCTATTCAAGATTTTATAATAAATTTTTTAAACAAAATGAAAATCTTCCTGTTCACCTAGCAGTTTTTAAATGGGATAATCCAAGAAAAATCAAGAATGTGTTTCCTTTTGAGATTAAAGCAAATTATGCTAACGCTGAAGCTTTATTGATATCCTCATTTTCTTATACTAATAGTAAATCGCTTATTAATCATGAATATGTTAGTCGAACCAAATGGGCAAATAAAAAATTAAAAATTGATAAAATTAACCAAGAAATATATTTAAATATAAATGGAAACTCTGCTAAGAAACTCTGGGAAAACTGGTGTGAAAAATATTTTCT
>CAZDJH010000015.1:6945-22206 GCA_964505645.1 uncultured archaeon
AAAAAATAGAGGAAGAATAAAAGAGATCCTAAAAAATTCAAGGAACAAGCAGGATTTAGAGCATACTCCATTATTTGAAACAAAGGAAGAATCAAACGTGACTACATTTATTAAAGGTAGGAAACATAAAAGAAAATTTTTGAAAAAAAGTAAAAAGATGAAACAGCAAATAATTAATGCTTGTAAAGTTACTAAGGAAGCTTATGATCATTATTCTTTCAATAAAAAAGAAAGAAATAACAAGATTGAACAAGAGGGAGGGGAGCCCCTATTTACAGATGGATTAATATATATAATATATACTTTAACTTCTGAAATAATTAATAATCCTTTTTTTGATGAAATGAAATTCAGATCAAAATATATCCCTATTTATATTGGAAAAACTGAAGTACTAGGTCGAAATTGTGGATATTCTGCAAATCTTAAAAGGGTTCATAAAGGACAAAATCCTTCTTATTTTGCCAGATTGGGCTATGACGATGCTCGACATTTCGGAGGTTTAAGTTTAAGGTTTTTTGACATTCCTAATAACTATCCGAGTACTAATTATGAAGAATGGATTAAAATAATGTTTGATCCTGAAGCTAGGAATAATGGAATCCCGAAATTAAAAATTCCAATTTATTTCCAAATTAAACCATGGTTTCCTTATAATATTGCCTTTGGTAAGAAAATTAAGATATTTACTCCTGAAATGGAATCATATTTAATTGCTCTTAGCAGATCTCTCTTTCCTGAATTATTAATGAATAAACAAGGTAGATAGAGCCATACTTAAATAATTATAATTCTAATCTTTTTTTACTTTTTGAAGGCATCTCTTACATATATTTAGTACATCATATCCTAATTCAGAAAGATGAATATAAGGTTTTTTACGAGGGGAACAGACTTTTGGGAGATCATCTAAAAGAAATTCATAATATTCTTCTTTCATTTTTTTTAAAATTAAATCAACATCTTTTAGTTCCTCAAGATCCACCTTTTTATTACAATAATAACATCTATATTTTTCCTTTTTAGGCTCTTTATTCAAGAAATTTTAACCTCCAATAGATTTTTTTTTTGAAGACTCGACGAGAGAAAATAACTGTTCCATGTATTTTGAATTTATTCCTGATTTTTAATAATGAGCACTCTAATGGCCTTTATTGTTGCGGAATCGAGCTCTCCACGATTATTCAACTCTGAAAGCACTTTTATAACCATTCTATAATCTTTATCCCTTAAATCCTTAAGAAAAATGTAGCCATACTTATTTGCTAAGTATCCAATCAAACCTTTCTTACCATCCTCATCGCAGAGAATATTCGGTACTTTACATATTTTGCATTTGTTTTGAGTCGAATTAATATCGAAGCAGAATGAACAAGGCGATAAAAGTCGGTTTAAATTTTTATCCTTTTCCGCAATCCATTTAAATTTGAGACATTTCCCGGCTAATTCCTTAATGTCCTCTTTATCTTTATCCATTATCGGAATTTCTTTCTCGATTTTTTTTAACGTTTTGTTTTGATTTTGTATTGTCATCTTAAATCCTATAAAATACTTTTATAAGACTTAGAGAGGAAATACTTTTAAAGAAAAATTATAAATTATGAAAAAATATTCAATTATTTTATATGCAGGATAATTTAAAAGGGTAGGCGAAAGTAGTTTCGCTTACATACTTTTTTAACTTTTGAATTTATAATGAACAAAATGTCTTTAGACGAGTTGCTTAGGAAAAAAGGGAATTATCATATAATAAAAGAGTTAAAATACCATGGGGATAACTATAATTCATTAAAAGAACACTTATCGCACAAGATTTCCGCCCGGACATTAGATCACCGGCTTAATGAATTAACAGAGTGGGGAATTCTGATAACAGAAGTCTATGAGAAAAAAGGGCCCATTAGAAAGTTTTATAACCTCACTGAAAAAGGTCGCATACTATTAGCGTCTTTTGAAGGAATAAGGGAAATCTTAAAATCATCAATGAGTATGAAAGCCTTTTTAGATTATATCTCTAAACAAATGGAGCCATATAAGAAGTTGGAATTTGACTATGTATGGCAAGAGATAAAAAAACTAATAAAAAAAGGAGATAACATATATACCCTTTCCGAAGGGCGTCCTAATAACATCGCCGAAATTAATAATAAAGGGATTAAAGTTAAGACAAAAAGCGGGGAAAATTTCATTTCAATAGACAAAATTAGACATGCTTGGAAGAATTTAGCCAATGATGGTATTCTTTATCAGTTCAATCATAAAAAAGCTACGTATAGGAGCTCCTTTATGTTAGCTCTTTTTTTGGAAATGCCCATAGTAGAAAAAAGAGAAGATCCTGCCTTAGCAGTTATAATTTCATTGGAGTAATAATAAAGTTAAGTAGTAGTGTTTATACTAATTTAAAAATGAAGTAATAAACTCATTTAAAGCCTTTTTGTCCTTCAAAACCTCTGTTAATCGTTGAATAGGTTTTTCCGACCGAGATATTTTTTCAGCAAATATTCTTAATAGATCTCCCTTAAATCCTACTACACCGTGTATTTTATATCCATATTCGGAATATATATGAACAATTTCATAATTTGCGCCCAATGATAATATATTAGGATTATCGGATTGAGAAAAGGCAATCGTTAATGTATCAATCACAGTTTCCCAATCACGAATGGATTGTAAATAATCCTTGCCTAATGCTAAATAGATTAAATTATAATCTCTTCGATTTACAATTCTTTGGAAATCAGCCGTAATATTCAGCTTATTCGAGCGGTTTTTGATAAACTTTTTAGATTTTCCAGTGAAAGTACAATTATATGGCGAAATAACTTTATCTGCGGGAATAATTCCCAAGCCAGCAGAAATAATGAAGGTCTTAATGTTTGCTACTTTTTGTAAACGGTTAATGCCTTTTAATAGGTTTCTATGTTGGGCACCACGATACATTTCCTCAGCTTTGCAAGAATATTGGGAGAATCTATTTATGTATTCATTAATAGCATCTTCATCCGTTAAATCGCTACAACCTGGTTGATTTTTATGTTCGAATTTTTTACTTTTTGTACAAGAACTAAAGACAAGAATATCCATAAGATTTCAATGATTTATATTGGTTTAATTCTTAAATTAGTGGAAATCCACTCATTTGTAAACGGGTTAATCCCATTCTGTTGATATTGTTCTATCTGTTCTCTTTTTTTTTGAGGGTCCATATAAGGAAGGAGCGGGGGATTGGAAAGATCATTGCGGATTTTGGGACCGATAAATTCAAATTGAATATCATAGCGTATACCCTTTAAATGGAACTTCTTAAACATTACTCCAAATTCGTCAAGTGGTTCGGTTTTATACAACCCGACATCAAAGCACATAACTTCATCGTAAAGGGTCTTTTTCCGTTTGGCTCCACTTAAGCCCGAAGCATCCTCGGCGACAACCTTATTGACAAGAATACCTCTTTCGAATAATCTCGGTTTAATTTGTTGGAATGGAAGAAATTTATCATGCTCATATTCAAAGTAAAAGACCGGAAAAGATCTTCCGCTGTTGAAGAGTTGAATGGTAAACCTCCCTTCATTTAATTTATCAAATATTTCGCGATGGGTTATTTTTTCATTGTCTTGAAAGAATAATTTCGGCAACTCCTCTTTGTTATTCACTCGTTTTGGACTTACGTATTTTTCCTTAATACTACTGCTCGAGAGATATTCAAACCGGAAATATGGATTCTCTTCACCCTCATTCCAGGTCAAGGGAAGAGGTCGATACTTTGGTTCTTCACTTTGGCCCTCAAAACAATTATTTATTAAAACCTCTTTATATCCTGGATTAATTCCGTTAATGCGTTCAATTTGGAAATTTACATAATTCTTTTTTAATGCCTCGATTTCATTTTCCTTGGTAATAGCAATTGGAACTTTATTTAATTTGGACGTATCAAATGGAGCGGTTTGCCTCATAAAAATTATTATTTTATGTATATCCCCATATTTCCTATGATCAAAATGCATGAAATTAAAGATTTCCTTTTGATAATAATGGAAAACACTTAAAAAATCTTCCTTGTTTTTGATATCTCGAATATTTTCCTTTATTAGATCTTCGTATTCGTGTATTTGCTCTTCTATTTTTGATATGCTTCTCCTTTTAGTATAACTTACTTTTAATTCGATGATAATTAAATCTCTATTGGTATTTGTCGCCAATATATCAATAAATCTTAATTGATATCCAACTTTGTCCCGAATTAACGGAAATTCCCTTGCAAGTATCCTAAATTTTGTTAAATCTATTGTTTTAGTCTCAATTCGGTTAAAACCCCTTCTAATGAATGCCTTTAAATACTCTTCATTTCTTATACATGCTAAGGCGTCCCGAAATCGAATCTCCATCATCATATCATTCAAGCCTCAAGATCTTAATTTTTCCTTGAATTTAATTTGTTGATTCGAGTCTAAGTTGTTAAAATAGCACAATTCTTTTATTTTACATTTATTACATTTGTTATTTTGACACAAATCAGCACCAATTACGAAAAGATATCGATTTAATTTATATGGAGAGTAATTTCCATCATTGTGTCCTTCACATACTTTAAAAATTTTATTCGATAAGGCCCGAAAATTATCTGGTTGAGTTCTTTCTTTAATTGGAATGATTTGCTTCAATACTCTATTGAAATTCGGAATTTGCGCCGATTGATTAAAAAAGTATAAGCCGATTCTCTGAACTGAGCGTGCGACATTTGAATCAATCGGTACTAAAGAGAAATCAATTCCAAGGAGATCTCTGAGAAAAAAGGCTGCGGATTTATCAGAAACGAAGTTATAATCTGTAAGCAACTTATAGAGTTCTAATAAATTATCTTTATGCTCTATAATTAAATCGAAAAATTCTTCAGGGGCTCTTTTTCTGTAGCAGTTTAGGAACGCATCAGTTCGGGAACCAAGACTTTTACCCTGAAGATCTAATTCCTTTTTTGTATGATACTGCTGATGCCCAAAAGCCTGAAAACAAGATGATATAAATTCCGTTGCTAAAGGAGATTTTAATAAAAAATTTCCATTCATTCCGTAATATAACATTGTATTCCAGAGGGGGATTATAACAGATTCCACATCTCTCTGTTGATCTACAATAGTATATGCAAATCTGTTTAATAAGGTTAATTTGTTAAAATTAGCATCAAAAATATTTTTTATTAAGATCGGCTCGATTTTCGTTTCAAATCCATGGGAATTCGGAATCCAGCCGAAAATGAGATTAAGCAGTTCAGAGAGATTAAATTCCATACTATTGTAAGAAAAGAGAGTTTTTTAAGTTAATAGGCGAAAGAAAGTGCGCTTACATGAGCAAGGTTGCTTAATCAAAGAACATATATGGAAGTATAATTTATAATTATAAATCAGTATGAAAGTCGGAAGTTATATATCAGAAACATTCTCTTCCATTCAAGGAGAAGGGGGGAAAGTCAGAGGGAGCTGTTTCGGAAAGCGGCAAATTTTTATCAGGTTTTCCGGGTGTAATATATCTCAGAAGGCGTTTGGAACCTCGGGATGTTTTTATTGTGATTCATTGAAAGCCCAAATGTTCAATCTGGACACATTTTGGCAGGAAATTCAGCCCTCAACTGGGAAATATACTTTAAAAAAAAATCCAGTCAAGATTCGCGGACTAATAGAATGCATCAAAAACTTAAGAACAAAAGACCTCCACTCAATCAGTTTTACGGGGGGCGAACCGCTCTGTCAACTCGATTTTATCTTAAACTTGGGGCAAGCATTAAGAAAGTCTAACATCAATTACCCTCTCTACTTGGAAACAAATGGCTCAATCATCCCAAACGGCGCCCAATTAGCACAAATCGGCCAATTATTTACATATTGCTGCTGTGATATCAAGGACCGAAGCTCTAGGGCGGTCAGCGAAGATAAATGGCCGCGTCTGGTCGAAAACGAGCTCACGTTTATCCAGAAGCTCCTTTCCGCTGGCGTCAAAATCTTCGCTAAAATCGTAGTCACATCCAAAACACAAATCCGCGATATAAAATTCATAGCACATAGGCTATCAAAAATGAAATATCTGGACGGTAGCAGCGTTGGCTTGGCAATCCAGCCAGTCCATTTAGAAAATCCATCCCAAAAAAAGCAATATTCGGTTTCAAACCGCCAATTAAATGAGATATTCTACGCCGCGGCCCAATATCTAACACCTGAAAGCCTCACCCTATCGATCCAAGCCCACAAATACCTCAACATAAGATAAATCACAAAATCTTGACCCTATCCAAATTATTAAGTTGTGGATAATTTAATTGAAATATCCAAACGCATTATATAATAGTAGGGAATTTGAGATTAATTTTTAAAAAGCTGCAGCAAATATCACCCATATGAGAAAAATGAGCTATAAAATCATCGTAAATGAAACTAAAGTGAAGTTCAGCGCATGTCATTTCCTTAAGGAGCATCCCAAGTGCTCGCGCCTCCACGGTCATAACTATTATGTCTCGGTCGAGGTAAGCGGCGCGCTGGATGAGAACTATTTTGTTATAGACTTCATGGATCTCAAGAAAAGCCTCCGCGCCATCGTGGAACCCTTGGACCACTATATTCTCGTACCAACCCAAGCCGAAGATATACGCATCCAAGAGCTCGACAACTCACTCGAAGTAAAAACGCCAAAAAAACGTTATGTCTTTCCTAAATCAGATGTAAGTCTTTTGCCCTTGCCCGCAACGACCAGCGAACTGTTGGCACGATATATCCATGATAAATTAGCAAAAGAATACCCGAACAAGAAAATCACCGTGAAAGTGGGGGAATCCAAGAGCACCTTAGCAACCTATCAAGAAGAAGCTATAAATAAACCCGCGTAATCACAAAAAAAGAATATTTGAATAAATATATCAATATTAAAATTTTACCTCATTGATTTGAGCTCGCGGGTCTTATACTCCAACGGGTCCTCGATACCTGCCTCCTGAAAACCCTTCAAACGCAACTGGCACGCAAAACATTCACCGCACGCGGGCCGCTCGCCCTTATAACAAGTATGCGTATATTTATAAATCTCTAATCCTCCCAATTTTTCCATTAACTTGATAGTCTCTGCCTTAGTTTTCCACATCAGCGGTGTATGGATGATAATATCATAATCCATCCCCAAATTCAGCGTTTCTTGGAGGGATTTCATGGTGACATCACGGCAATCTGGATAATCGGAGTAATCGGCTTGGCCCATACCTGCTACAAGATTTTTAATTTTCTTTTGATATGCATAAGATGCTGCCGCGGTGAGAAAAAGGAGGTTGCGCCCAGGTACAAATGTTGTGGGGAGGTCTGTTTCCTTATCATGAGTTATTTCCGTCTCTTGGATCATAGCCGTTTGAAGGAGGTCGGGGATAAAATCCATATCCACAATCCTATGTTCTTTTATCCGATTTTCGCCGAGCCAATCAATATTGTGTGCCTCTTTAGAGCTTAAAATCTCAATAATCTTTTTAGCAGATTCGATCTCGATCCTATGCCGCTGCTTGTAATTAAAGGTCATAACAGAAGTATTTTGGAACTTCTTTAAGGCCCATAGCAAACAAGTAGTTGAATCTTGTCCTCCGCTAAAAATGACTAAAGCTGACGATTTTTTCATTATTTGAATGTATTCTTTAATAAATTTAAGGGTTAGGATTTACTTCGAGTTAGGTTTTTACTTTTTCTTTTCTCTTATCCTTGTTGGATTTAGTTTTATTATATACTAAACAAATATACTATACCTAATTATTAAATCTCTAAAAAGAATTTATATTAACTATTTATTTTTTTGTTATCTCATCTAAAGGTTATGTTGGAATTCCCATTCGAGAAGATTGGAATATATTTCATTTAATTTGCTCCTAGCTAATTCTTCACCATATTCATCTTTTATTGACAAGAATAATTTAGTAATATGCTTACAAAAACTCTTGTTCTTATATCTTCTTTGGATAAAATCATTGCAATCATGATATAAAGTTTTGTTTTTATAATCAATGTTCAGTTCATAGCTCTTATTCTTAAATGCACATGAAATATTATTATCTTTAATTTGCAGATCTATAACATTTACCTTATCTATTTTCCTAACTTCCAGAAAATTTTCAATATTGGAAAAGTATGAGATCAATTCTATAAAGCTCTTACTATGTGGAAAATCCCCTTCCTCCTCGATTCCCGTTAATAATGTCCTTCCTACTGTTAAGATATTTACTTTACCTGCATTTTTTTCTTTTAGAGCTCTTGAAATATCCCACGCTGTAGCATTAGTTGTTGAAACATCATCAATTATTAGCACATTTTTTTGATTTAAATCAGGTAAACTCATCTCATATATATTGTGAACATCATTAAATCTTGGCTCGCTAGGTTTATATTTATTTTCACCGAGCTGTTCTTTTCTAATTAGATTTCTTGATATATTTGTTATAATGTATCCATTAGTGGTTAATGTTTCAATTGGAGGATTTAAAATATATTCGCATTGGTTTTTCTCCTCTGGATTGTCTTTTGGGGGGATTAATATAAATGTATCACCTTCACATAAAAAAGGATTCTCTTCAATAATCTTAAACATACCATCAGCAAGATACTCCCCGACGGTTTTTTTATTCTTTTCAACAAAACCCTTAATTATTAGAATCATTCTTGATAAAGTATTAAGTGGTATATTATTATAAGGTTCATTTTCGTATGTTTTATATCTCCCTAATGATAAGACTCTATTGAAAAACCAATCATCTACTAATGAGGGGGGAGATTCACAATGATTACATAATTTATTTCCACTATCAATTGGGTTCATACATTTAAGACAAAAAGGTTCTTTAATCCTTCTAATTGGAATTTTATTCTTTAAAAAAAGTATATCACTATTCATAATAATCTCTGGTTTTATTTTGATCCATATTTATAAATAGTAGTTTGTTTTAATTCAGATTCATCATCTTTAGCATCTGGATAATCCCCCTTTTCTTGGTTCAGAATTATTTCTGCGATTTTATCGACATCATCTATAGTTGACAATTGAAGGCCCCCCTTTTTATTAATAATCCAGTTTGGAATATAGGCTTGTTTACAATCATTATCTTTTGGCACAACTCCCACTGGAATTTTTCCTTGTTGACTCCCAAATTTAAATTGCCACTTGGTACCACTTGATTGGGTTCCCTCAACAAAAATATTTGCTAATCCAAAACCACTTGTTATCCTATTTCTTAATTGCAAGGCTCTGACATTAACATTTTTAAGAGGAAATCTCTCTGAAATCAAGGCACCATTTTTCACTAATTTAGAAATTAATGGCTTATTTTCTGGAGGATATAGATTCAATATCCCAGAAGCAATCACACCTATTACTCGTCCATTTGATTCTAATGCGCTTTTCATTGCAATAGTATCAATTCCTCGAGCAAAACCGCTTACAATTGTAAAACCCAACTCACTAAATCTTTCTGCAATTTTACTTGCCATTTCCCTTCCATATTCCGTTGGTTCTCTAGTGCCTATTATGGCGATTGCTTTTTTATCTCTTTTTTTAATAGAACCTTTAATAAAAACCAATTTTGGAGGTTGTTTGATAGATCTAAGATTTGGAGGAAAATCTTCATCAAAAAAACTTAAGACTTTTATATTGTTCTCTTTACAGATTTTTAAATTATATTTAATTTTCTCATAGGTCTCATTTGAACTCTTGTAAATAAAATTATTTACTTTTTTATCAATGTTTCTAATAACAACTTTTTCGAATTTATTCATGTTAAGAAGTAGGTTTTCAAATTTGGTTGGAGAGAAATTCAATATCTCACTAAAAGAGATTCTCTCATTAATTATTTTAAGTGCTGAGAGTGGGAGAGGTATCTCTCTACTTAGAAACATATAATCTGTAATGTCTACTTCCATTATTGATTCACATTAAACTTACTAATTAATAATATAAATTTGTGAGGGGGGTTCCGATTTATTTAATTATTGGGGGGTATATATTTTTTATTTTAAACTCAAAAGATAGGAATTTTTGAAAGAATTTAATTTTTGTCGCAAGAACAGATAACAGATACGTAAAGTTTGAATGAGGCATATTAATTTTTCTTTATTTATCTAAAATCAATCTTAAAAACAAAGAGAAAGGTACGTGAAATCAAAAATGTCATTTAACCCAATCGTATTTGCCCCGCTAATAAATTCTCCATATGTTTTATTTCGCCAGTCTTGTTGTACTAAACCCTCTTTTAATTCCCCCTTGGTTTTGATGCGATCGCCCCCGAAGAGAAATAGCGGACAGAAGCAATTCAAGACGTGAGTTCGCCCAAAAGAGCTAAAGCTTCTGGTCTCTTTCTTTTGAGTTTTTAACACCTGAATTTCATTTCTGATATCCTCGAGATAAAAAGGGATAATATTATATACGGGATTGATAATTTCCTCGACCAATTCTTCAGCTTTATTCACGATTATTAAACCAAGTCCCGAAGAAAGCGCAATATTTTTTATTGCGTTAAGTTTTTCGTGCACTCCAATGTAAGAGAGATTCTTATGATATTTAATCTTTATCGAATTTTCTATGTCTTTTTATAGATTTTTTATTAATTATAATTGATGAATGAATTAAGCAAAACGAGCGAGCGTCTTAAATGTTCTAATTGTAAGGAATATTTCTCAAGTAAATTTATGAAAAAGTGTGAATCATGTCAGAAGCTTTATTGCGTTAATTGCTTTCCAATCCCGTTGGAAAAATGTTTTAATTGTCAAATCGAGAAGCTCTAAAGAATTTTTTCAAGGAATTTGGAGGAAGGCGAATGAATCAGATTTATATTCGAAATAATAGCTCGATAATACATGAATTTAAAAATCAATACATAGATTTAAAACCATGGTCAAAAGCGGGAAACAAAAAATTGAAGATTTCTTTAGAGAACATGTAGGCGAATGGATTTCGGGAGTAAAAATTGCCGAAATATCGGGAATTCACGGATGGGCGAGAACAATCAGAAAATTAAGAAACACGGAGGGATGGGATTTCGAACAGAGAAAGCTCGGCCAGAGAAGGACAGAATACCGTTTAAGAACACGGGAAAAGAAAGAAAGTCACGAACGAGAACCCATATCAAAAAAATTAAGGGTGAAGGTCTTAAGAAGGGATAACTTTCGATGCGTTTATTGCGGTAAAAGCCCTGAAGAAGATGGAGTAAAGCTTCAAATAGATCATAAAATCCCCGTAAGCTGGGGCGGAAAAACGAAAATGGAAAACTTGCAAACTTTATGTGAAGATTGCAATTTGGGCAAAAAGAATTTCTATGCGAATTATGAAGATAATGACCTCATTAAAGAAATTCTTAAGCAGACGACCGGGAAAGCGCGTTTAAAATTAATCGGAACAAAAATAACAAAAAAACCCCTTAAACCCGAATTAATTGGAACATTAGCTGGAATCAGAGATTGGCCCAGAACGCTACGCTTATTAAGGGATGAGGGAGCTATTGATTACGAATACGATCATAAAAACGAAACTTACACCTTCTTTAACCCAAATGATAATGACTGAGCGTCCAATTATCCTTTTCGAATTGATTTCAAAAACATTCCGTATTTAAGTCTACAATATAAAATTTTCCTCCGAATAACATAAAACACCAATAAACCCACCGTGATCAATAAATCAGAATTTTGTCGGGGTGTTTATATTTTTTTAAAGGAAATTATTAATAGTTACATAAGAATTTTCTTTTATAAGCAAACAAAATATAGTAATAGAGATGTCAGAAAAACCGATTAAGAACAACACCTATAAAGCAGTCGATTTATTCGCCGGCATAGGAGGGATCAGGTTGGGATTTGCCCAAGCCTTCGGTGAAAGGATTAAATTTGTCTATGCTAACGAGATTGATGAATTTAGCTGCGAGACATATCAAGCAAATTTCGGAGAAGATCCTCAAGGTGATATCACGAAAGTAGATCCCGCAGAAATTCTCAATTTTGACATCTTATTGGGCGGATTTCCTTGTCAGGCATTTTCCATAGCCGGGGAAAAAAGGGGCTTTAATGATACCCGGGGAACCCTATTCTTCTACATCGTAGAAATTCTAAAGGAAAAAAAGCCCAAAGCATTCTTGCTGGAAAATGTAAAACATCTCAAAAATCACGATAAGGGAAGGACTTTCCGCGTGATAAAAGACGTTTTAACGGAGGACTTGGGATACTTTATCCATACCAAGGTACTCAACGCTAAGAATTTCGGCGTCCCCCAAAACCGCGAGAGAATATTCATTGTGGGATTTAGAGAGAATCTAAAATTCGAATTTCCCGAGCCTTTAAATGAAGACGTTAAAATCGAAGATATTTTAGAGGAGCAAGTGGACGAATCCTACTATCTTTCCCATCAGTATTTGGAGGGACTTAAAAAGCATAGAGCGCGACATGAAGCAAAGGGGCACGGATTCGGTTATGAAGTGATTCCGCGGGATGAAATAGCAAACGCCTTGGTATGCGGGGGCATGGGAAGGGAACGGAATCTCGTTAAGGATGAGGTATTGCCGAACGCGTGGGAAAAACAAGGAGACGACATCCAGCTTCGAAATGAGGAGGGGCTCCGAAAAATGACCCCGCGGGAATGGGCACGATTACAAGGATTTCCCGATTCCTTTAAGTTTCCCGTTTCCATGACCCAGGCCTATAAGCAATTGGGAAATTCGGTTGCGGTTCCGGTAATTAAGGCGACCGCCGAACAAATAAAAGAAGCATTAAAGGATCATATCGTTTTAAAGCACCTTGAGATTAACGGAAAAGAGAAAGAACTCTTGAATCTTTTGGAGCAAATGTATACCAGGAATGAATTTACCAAAACAGGAGTAAAGTACATAAGCACGCTTCAGAATTTTGCGGAGAGCTATTATTTGAGAATCTCTAATGTAAAAAAGTTAGTTAAAGTTATGGAACGATATCAAATCGCAAAAAAGATAAACGATAGTCAAATCCGGTTTAATCGTGAGTTAAATGATGCTCCTTCGAAGGAAGTGTTTCTAAGGAGGGTAAAGGAAAAATTTAAACAAACGGTGACCCAGCTTTCGATTGTTAAATTTAACTAATCAATTTAACCGAGTTCCCGTCTTAGTTTATAAACCGTATCTGCAAATTAAGCTTAAAGTAAATTGAGCCGTCTTTCTCATACAGTTTGCCGAACTTATGCCTGCTACTGCTCGGGGTCTCTAGTTTGGTGTTTTTCACAAGCCACTCTTGGAATTCATTGCGATTATAGATATGATAGCATAAAACTTCCCCATCCTCCCTTACAATGACAAAGCCTCCCGTTGCATCATAGAATCCATCCCATCTACCGGTCGGGGTCATCCCTAGCGCAATATCGGTTAATAAATTTTTTATTTTATATTTATAAAAGGGATGTGAATATTCAAAGTTAAAACCGCAGGGATTTGCTTCCGCGACATGTGCTATTAAATCTTCTATAGAAGGACCATTGCCTTCAAAATAGCTCAATAAAACCTCGCTTAAGATCTCCGGCAAGCGGGAATCGATTAATTTTAAATTTAAATCGAAGTTTGTATTATCTATTTTAGCAAACTCGAATACGCCTCCGCGTTCTGTAATTTCATTTACACGGGCTTTAAGCTTGCCCCGGGACGTTATGGAGTTGATCTCATCTATATCATCTCTTTCCAATCCGCGAATCCTATATACGAAATTCGTCGATTGACTCGCATTAAAGAGAGTTGAGGGGCTTCCCAATTGCGATTTTATGCTGAATCCCAATATCGGGTTAAACCCGGTCTTTAAATCGTGGACCTTTATCGTTATATCACGCTTATCTTGGGAATTCGCCTTGAGAGTCTCGCATTTTATTGTCTTCATAAAGATTTCGGCACGGGGGATGCTAAAAGTGCGCGATTCCGCCTCCTTTATCCCATTTAAGACTATTTCCGCATTTTCCTTAAATTTTTCGGCGGGAATCGTCCCAATTACTTCTTCTGTGGTGGCATTGATAATTTTTATTGACTTCTCCCGATAGTATTCCCATTTTCCGCTGATTTCATCCCTGATTATCTTAATAATGGGGTAGAAGATATACGGAATCTTTTCTAAATCGGCATCCGCGGCATATAACTCCCCATCGGCAAGCAATTTAAACATAACATAAATCTCACTCCATTCTCCCCTATTACCGGTCAATTCTTCGGTACTCATTTTAAATTGGTTAATTATAACTAAGTAAAGAATTTTTGTTGTTTTTATAATTATAGTAATTGATTTCTTAAGTTTAAAATTTTATTATATCCTTGTTAAAATAGAATAATAAATTACGATTAAATGGACGACAATATAATATGAATAAAACAGAGCAATCCGCCGTTCTTGAAGAGAAAAAAGAGAAGTTTAAAAAGTTAATACTTGAGTGGGGAAAGGATAATATAAGGGAATACCCATGGCGCGAAAAGAGAACGCCTTATAGGGTCCTCATCAGCGAAGTATTATTGACAAGAACGAAAGCCAACCAAGTTGTCCCCGTATACGAGCATTTCATGGAAAATTATCCCACGGTAAAGGAGTTTGTCGATATGGATTTAAATACCGTTAAAGAGATAATAAAATCACTCGGCTTATTATTCCGGGCCGATATGTTAAACGATATTGCCACTAAGATTAAAGATAAATACAATAAAAGGATTCCCGATTCACTTCCCGAGCTAAAGTCTCTTAAAGGTATCGGAGATTATGGGGGAAATGCCATATTATGTTTCGGATTCGGCCAGAAGCGCCCCATTTTAGATGCCAATTTTATCCGAATCTATGAAAGAGCGCTAAGTGTGAAGCCCGAGACCAAAACGGCAAAAAGTGACAAGTTTTTATGGCTTTTTGCGGAGAATATTTTACCAAATGATGACTTCATTACCTATAACTACGCAATTTTAGACCTTGGGGGTCAAATTTGTAGAGCTCGTAAACGTGAATGTGATATATGTCCGATTATTTCGATTTGTACAAACAAAAAAATCGATTAATTTTTAATACTTTTTGAGTTATTTATAGTTCTAGCATCTCTTGTTAGGAGCGTTCCATTATCTCCTTAATTGAATCATTTAAAAGCTCACCCCCATTGCCTACTAGACTTTTTTTTTTTTGAACGAATTGCCATTTGGGCGAAGAATTTTTTTTATTTTTCTAAACTAAAGGGAACCAACCTTATTTTGTTAATAGAAATTTCAAATATTTTCCGACATTTTTT
>CAZDJH010000016.1:0-21205 GCA_964505645.1 uncultured archaeon
ATGAATAAAGCACAAAAAAAGGCACATGCTAACATCCAGATATCACCTACGAAAAGACCCCCCTCCCCCTCTAAGAATAAAAATGCCATTCCGATGACGGAAATAAAGGCTGCCAACCATATCCGTTTTTTAAACAATTCCCTAAAAAAAACCCAACCTAAAAAAGGAACCATTATCGTATTTAGTCCCGTAATAAAACCTGCCTTTCCTGCTGAAGTAGTTTTCAGACCTATTGTTTGGGTTGCTATCGCTGCAAAATAGATTAATCCAGAGGCCATTCCGAAGATTATAACTTTTTTATTCATCTCTTTTAAATAGGCAAGGTATGGAATGAATCCAATTAAAGCAATCGAGAATCTTAGTGTTAAATAGGTAAATAAGGGTATTTCTATAATAACTGTCTTTGTAATAATAAAGGTGGAGCCCCATAATATTGTAGTAAGGATGAGCAAAAAAAGAGCAATTGGTTTAGTATTTTCTCCAAAAAATTGCTCGTTTTGACCTTCCCTTTCTTGGTTTGGCTCCATTATATAGTGAAAAACCTTTTAATATTAAAAAGAAAGGTATTTCATAAAAATTAGGGCTTTTTATCCATTCTTTCCCCCGAGGTATTTATTCGAGGTTCTGCTCGTTTTCCAATAACCACTGCAATCCCACCCCCCCAATCACTAAACTGAGTGTTACTATATAACAATTTAAGGAAAGAATAAGCAGCAAAATTAAGAATGGAATTGGATAACTACCTATTGGAGTTTGAGTGTAGATTAAATAAAGGAATTCAGATTGCAATAAACTTATAATAAGCAGAATAACCCCGATTAAGAATGTATGCTTTGAATATGTATACTCATTTATATCATTGGCTTCACTGAATTTTATCAAAAGTAAACCTGTGATTAAGTAAATGGCTATAGAGAAAATCAGTGAGATCCACACGATAATAGATAGGAATATTCTTTCATCAAACATCAATGTTATATAAAACACTTGACTTGCTCCAGTACTAATGGGAATTGCGGCCAAAATTATCACCGCAATAATGTCAACAATTGAAACGGCAAGCATTCCAAAGCCGCCAAAAATCTTAAGGGCTTTGGTTATTTTTTCTCTTTCCAATTAACTTATTTCACCTATAGTTTTTAAACGATTTAAATAATTTAAATAAATAAATATTTAAATAAGTTTTTGTTTTAATCTTTTTTATAAATTTATATAATAGTAATAATTTAAAATATCTTAAACATCCTATAGGAATATGGAATCAAGCGCCCCCAATAGTTATTATTCTCAATCCCTTGAAATCCTTTACGAGAAATTTAAAACTGCACCCGACCAGGGATTATCACAAACTCAAGCAGAATCCTATTTAAAGGAGTACGGGTTTAATGAGCTCCCCGAAGTAAAGAGCGGGCTGTGGAAGGTTTATTTGGCACCGATATTTAATTTATTAATCCTTATACTCATAATCTCAGGCACGGCAGTGATTATTCTAGGGGCTCCGCAAGAGGCAATTATAACTTTTGTTGTTGTGGTTGTTAACTCTATTACCGCCATAGTTCAGCAATATCGGGCACGAAAGGCCCTCAAGTCTCTTGAGAAGATTTCCGCCTTGACTTCAACCGTAATAAGGGGGGGAGAAGAAAGGGAGATTCTCTCGAAGAAACTTGTCCCGGGTGACATTATACTTCTAAATCAAGGGGATAAAGTTCCCGCGGATGCAAGGATTATTCTTGGAATTGATTTAGAGGTCAATGAGGCACCCTTAACAGGTGAGAGCGTCCCTATAAAAAAGGAAGAGGCGCAACTCCCTCCTCAAAAACTATCTATTCAAAAGCAAAGAAATATGCTCTTTTTCGGGACATATTTAACTAAAGGAAACGCCAAAGCACTTATAGTAAAGAATGGCGGTAATACAGAAATCGGCAAGATTTCTACATCTTTAGAAGAAATGGGGGCGGTGGAGGAAATACCCCTTACAAAAAAACTCAATAGGCTTGCCACTATTCTTGCGGGTCTCATTTTAGTCATTTTAACTATTTTAATCATTTATAAACTGGTGATTCTTCGATTACCGGTACAAGGGGCTCTTGTGGATTCCATTATTCGCGCGTTAAATGTAATGCCAATCAATCTTCCCCTCCTCGTAACCCTTGTGCTAATTACCGGTGTATTGAACATGGCACAGAATGGTGTGATCATAAAAAATTTATCATCTATCGAATCCTTAGGTCGCATTTCCGTAATCTGCTCCGATAAAACGGGAACCATTACGAAAAACGAAATGACAATTAAGAAGTTCTATATGAACGATTCAAGTTTTACTGTCACGGGGTCGGGCTACGATGCGGATGGAACAATATTGAAAAATGAACACTCCTATACCTTCCATTCGGATACATTTGAATACTTTATTGATTCGATGGTGGTAAATAACACAGCGAAACTTAGTTTTGAAGATGTAAAAATTAAAACTCGAGATGCAGAGACGAAAGCGGTGCGAAAGGTTATGGGCTCTCCCACGGAAGGAGCATTATTAGTACTAGCAGAAAAAGCGGGATTTAATCCCTATGACATACGCCAACAATATGAGAAATTAAAGGAATTTTCTTTTGATTCTACGCTTAAGCGAATGACAACTATTTGCCGTTCAAAAAATGATAAGGGGAGGCTCTTTGCATTTTCAAAGGGGGCTCCTGAATTGATATTAGAATTTTCCGATTATATCGAAGTGGAAGATGAAAAAAGGGCTTTAACTCCCGCTCTGAAACAAAGGATCAGAAATTATATCCAAACAGAGGCGAAACAAGGATATAGGATCCTGGGGGTTGCCTACCGTGAATTGCAATCATTAGAGGAACTAGAACGTGAAGAAGTCGAACAGAAGTTAATTTTTTTGGGATTTATATCAATTATTGATCCCCCCCGCGAAGAAGTGGAAGAGGCAATCCGAAAATGTCAGGCAGCAAGAATAAAAGTGGTGATAATAACAGGAGACCATCCCTCTACGGCAAAAACTATCGCTTCCCAATTGAATATATACCAGAAAGGGGATCTAGTAATTAAAGGCAGGGAGATTAGAACTTTAGAAACTCCAAAGCTTAATTTGGTATCAGTTTTCGCAAGAGTGGAACCTTCTGATAAGGAAATTATTGTGAATAGATACCAAGAACAAGGGAAAGTAGTTGCAATGACTGGAGATGGGGTTAATGACTCTTTGGCCTTGAAAAATGCGAATTGTGGCGTGGCGATGGGAATTACTGGAACCGATTTGGCGAAAGAAACATCAGATATGGTAATCTCAGATGATAATTTTGCATCTATAAAGGATGGTATAGAGACGGGGCGCGGTTTGTTTTCGAAAGTACGAACAATCATCTATTTCTTTATTTGTTTGAATATTATGGAAGGTTTTATCTTTCTTGGCCTTGATTTTATCCCCACATTTCACTTATTTGACTCAAATTTCCAACAAATCTATATCTACGTGATCGCTCATTCATTTCCTCCATTGGCCCTCGTGATAGATACGCTTCCAAAAGACATTATGCAAGAGCCTCCGAGAGATGAGGAACAAATATTAAATCGGAATATGTGGAAAATGTTGTTGTTTCAAGCGTTTTTTATGGGTCTCGGATTGGTGCTTGTATTAATCATTACATTGAGCCCCTTAATAAAATTAAACTATTGGAATCTAAACCATTCTTTAAGCTATATTGAACCATATACTTCATCTGATACATTATTAAATGCTCAAAAGGCGAGAACTATGTTTATGACTACCTTATATATTGCGGAAACCACTTTCTTTTGGACATTCAGAAGACCAAATAAATCTGTTTTGAAAAGTTTTATAGGTGAATTCTCCTTTACCCTTTTTATCGTTAGCCTTTTTACCCTCACTATTCACTTCTTGGTAGTTTTCTTTTCTTACAGCGTTAACCATACGATAAACGATGTTATGGGTTTAGATTTTCAGTTAAATTTTATGTTTTTGTCTCTCTCGGATTGGCTCATTTGTGCGGCATTAGCATCAATTGGTATCATTGCCACGGAAATCTATAAGTTTATTTCCCGAAAGCGCTGCATCTACTTTTAAGGGAGGGGCAATTTCTATTTTCTAACATATTTTTTAACATTCTCTATAGCATTTTTAGATCCATAATTTCTAAATGAAGTGCCGTATGATATATTTATGAAACTCGTCCCAAATGTCCATATGAAAATTCAAATAGAGTTAAAGCTTTTGAAACTTTAAAAAACAAATTTAAAAAAAACAAATTATTTATTTCATAGTTATTTTTTATATTTTATATTAATTCATTGCTTTTTGAATATAATTTGGTTGGAAATATATGGATACAAATAATTATTATAACTTAGAAAAATCTGAGATTTACCAACGCTTCAAAACTAATCCGGACTCTGGGCTTAGCAAACAAGAAGCAGAAATGAGGCTTGAACAATACGGTCCTAACGAACTGCCTAAGGTTTCAAGAGGATTAATTAAAATATATCTTGCTCCGCTTTTTAATTGGCTCATTGTTATTTATCTGATTGGGGCTCTTATTCTTTTTCTCTCCAGTATATTTGGCGGTGAAGGAGATGTGATTTTCATTGCTATTACATTGGGGATAGTATTATTAAATTGTTTAGTGGCAATAATACAACAATATAGGGCTACCAAAAAACTCGAGGCGTTAAAAGAACTTTCTGCACCCACTACAGTTGTGATACGAGATGGAACAAAGCACAAGATTCCTTCCAAGGAGTTAGTTGTAGGAGATTTATTGGATTTAAACCAAGGAGATAAAGTTCCCGCTGATTCAAGGATTATTTCAGGGTCAAACTTAGAGGTAAATGAAGCATCCCTCACAGGAGAGAGCGAACCCGTTGAGAAGGATATCCGAGGTAAAAGATTGGAAGGGGAAAGAGCAATACAAGGAAGGGAAAATATGATCTTTTATGGCACATATATTACCCGGGGCAATGTAAAGGCAATAACAGTTAAAACGGGGGGAGACACCGAGATAGGCAAGATTTCAGAGGGTTTAAAGGCTGCTGGGACTACAGAAATTCCTATTCGGGAGAAGATGAACAATTTCGGAAAATGGATGGGAATTGCTGTTATAGTTTTTTGGATTATAACGATATTAATTAAGGGAATTCTCAAGGAAGTAATTGATATCCCCGCAAGTCTTAATTCCGCTTTAGACATACTCCCGATCAATATACCCCTTCTTACAACCATTGTATTACTCACGGGTGTATTAAATATGGCTAAAAAGGGAGTGATAATTAGGAATTTAGCTTCTGTAGATAGTTTGGGTCGGGTAAGTATAGTTTGTACGGATAAAACGGGAACACTAACCCGAAATCAAATGTGTGTCCAACATATTTGGTCAAACGGACATATTTATGATGTTACAGGAAACGGCTACATCCCAGAGGGAAAAATTATTCTAAAAAATGATGGAAGTGCTCCAAAAATAATTTCGCGTATAGAGGATTATCCTTATTTAAAACTTTTAATCACTTCTGGGTTCTTAAATAATAATTCTGCCTTGGCTAAGACCGAAGTCGAAACAGAGGGAAAAGAGTCTAAAAAATTGGAAAAATGGAAGATAATAGGCTCTCCCACCGAAGGCGCGCTGGTTGTTTTGTTCCAAAAGGCTATGGGCGATTATTTATTGGACGACTATGATTTAATCGAAGAGTTTCCATTTGACTCCTCAATAAAGCGAATGACTAAAATATTCCAAAGGAAGGAGAAATATTTTTCATTTACAAAGGGAGCAAGCGAAATTCTCATCCCACGTTGCTCACAGATCTGTTATAAAGGAAGAGAAACCCAATTTACTGAAGATCTAAAGCAGAGTGTATCTAAGGAAATAGAACATTTTGCATCAGAGGGATTTCGAATTTTAAGCGTTTGCTATAAAACGTTTTACATGATGCCCCCCGATGCTGATGAAAAAAGAGATGAATTTGAATCAGATATGGTGTATCTGGGTTTTGTGACAATTTCAGACCCCCCAAGAGAGGGGGTAAAAGAATCGGTGGAGGAATGCTATGATGCGGGAATAGAAGTCATAATGATTACAGGTGATTCTATTTTGACTGGTAAAGCGATTGGGGAAAGAATTTCATTAATTAGAAGTGGAAATGATAAGGTCATTGAAGGGAAAGATATTGAAGATATCCAATCTGATGAGGAATTTAATAGGGTAAGAGTCTTTGCGAGGGTTTCTCCAAAGCATAAGGAAAATATTGTCAAACGATATAAAAATCAAAATCGTGTAGTTGCTATGACCGGTGATGGAGTAAACGATACGCTTGCCCTTAATATAGCCGATTGCGGTTTGGCAATGGGTATCCAAGGAACCGATGTTGCTAAAGAAGCCTCGGATATGGTAATCTCCGATGATTCGTTTAATTCCATTGTGAAAGGAATCCATCAAGGGAGAGGAATCTTTTCCAAAATTCGAGCAGTCGTATTTTTTTATATTTGTATTAATTTGTTTGAGGGTCTTTTTCAATTTATTTTATTTGTTATGTTCGAACAGCCATACTTTTTAACAGAAGAATTTTATTTCCAATGGGTCTTCCTCTCACTTACTCTACACGCATTGCCTGGATTAATATTAACATTTGATAGTATCTCGGACGATGTTATGAAAGAAAAACCAAAAGATTCTGAAGAAATATTGTCTAGAAATGTTGTAATACTATTATTAATATTCGGCGGGCTTTTAGCGGTATCAATGCTTGTTGTTTATTCTATTTGTATTACAAGGCTTTATCCTTTATTTCCATTAAATCAAATTGGAAATACTCTACCTGCTTACCCTGATTTTACTGGATTAGGACTAGACCTCCATGAGGTTAAGACCTTGACAATGCTCATGGTCACCCTGTTTTTCTGCGAAACATTCTTGGTCTTTCAAATTCGCCGCCCCAATAAGTCATTAATTCGAAGTTTGATTGAGGATTCAACCCGATTAATGGTCATAATAACAGTTTCTCTGTTTTTTATTCTAATCCTTATAATGTATGTCCCATTCGTTCAAATCGGTTTGGCTAGTATTGAAGTCGCTTTCAATTTCATATTTTTAACTGGATTAGATTGGTTGATCTGTTTTCTAATATCTCTAATATGCATTATCTCCTTTGAAGCCATAAAGTATTATGCTCGCTTTAAAGGTATCAAATTTTAACTCTCTTTTTTTATTTTCAAAGAAAATACCCCATCTATCCGATATTTAAAGGTTACAATTTATTTTTATTCAAAAAAATACTATATAATAATTATGACAGAACATAAAGTCTCCATAGTTAAATATGAACAACCAAAGGAGTCTCTTCAAAAAGCCGTCGAATTGATTGACGGTTTGGAGAATGTACAACCAGACTCTAAGGTATTCATCAAACCTAACGTAGTTTACTGGAATTCGGAATGTGATTTTCCCAAATGGGGAATGCTCACCACCTCTCGTGTTGTTAACGACATCGTTGTTTTATTAGACGAATATGGATTTAGTGATATTACGATTGGCGAGGGCATTATTTCTGAAGACCCCAGAGACACTTCTGTTGCTGAAGATGCGTTTGAAAAATTGGGTTATTATAAATTGAAGGAACGATATGGGGTAAAAGTTTATGATGTATTTCAGAGACCTTACGAAAAAGTTAATTTAAGTGAAGATGTATTCGCTAAAATGAACTCTGATATGATACAATCCGATTTTCTGGTTAATCTTCCCGTGCTTAAAACTCATGCACAATGTAAGGTTTCATTAGGGATTAAAAATATAAAAGGTTTAATTAGTATTCCTTCTCGCAAAAGGTTTCATAGCGCTAATGCTGACCATGATCTGCATTCTAATGTATCTAAACTCGCTAATAAAATTCCGCCTTGTTTAACTATTCTTGATGGGATTTATACTTTGGAAAGAGGTCCAGCAATGGATGGAAAAGCACATAGAAGTGACATTTTAGTAGCTTCAAGAGATATTCTTTCCGTTGATATTGTAGGCTCTAACCTACTTGGAATCGATCCCGCCGATGTGCCCTATATCGTCAACGCGGCTAAAGATCGAAACCGAGAGATAAATTTATCTTATATCGAGGTAATCGGTGAAAAGGTCGAGGATCTTGCTAAACCTCACGAGTGGGATTATATTTATAAAGAAAATGATTCGCTTCCCTTACCATATGCCAAGGCGGGGATAAAAGGGATAAAATATTATAAGTATGACGAGAGTATGTGTACCTTCTGCTCGTTTTACAATGGAGTCGTATTAACGGCAATAATGACCGCTTGGAAAGCAAGAGATGGCAAGCCTTTCGATGATATAGAAGTTCTCACAGGGAAGGTTATGGAACCCCAAAAAGGAGTTAAAAATACGATACTTTTAGGGCAATGTCAATGTACAGCTCATAGTGATCATCCCAACATCAATGAACTCATTAAAATTCCCGGATGTCCCCCCTCGGTCGAAGATATAAAAAATGGACTCAATAAAGCGGGGATAAAAGTCCCGTCTTACGTTTTCAAAAACATAGGTAAGGCGCCCTTGCTATTTATGCAAAAATATAAGGGAAAACCTGAATTTAAGGAAGATTTCTTTAAAATATCGTAATTTTTTGTAGGATATTATAAAATAAAAGGCTGACAAGAAAGATTCTTCGTCCTTTAGGGCGGGGAGACTTCAATAGGATTCTAATTCTTTTTCTTTTTATTTATAACCGAATTAAATATAAACCATGAAGTGAATATTTAATTAAAAATGATTGGGGAAAGCAGTAATAATATGCCGATAAAAATGGGCGATATTGTAAAGATTGAATACATATTAAAAGATAAGGAGGGTAACTTTATTGGTTCCAGTGAAGATAAAAACGATGGTTCTGTTAAAATTCATTTAGGAATGGGGCAAGTGTTTAGGGGATTTGAAGAAGCGATCAGTGGTATGGAGAAAGGTGAAGAAAGGGAGTTCACTTTGGAACCCCGTGAAGCTTATGGAGAATTTAACCCTTTATTGCTGAAAAAAATCCCAAAGAAAGATTTGTCAGATGAACTTGAGTTAAAGTTGAGAAATAAAGTAGAAATCGTCGGTCCCAGTGGCATCACATCTATAGGATGGATCAGATTAATCGAAGATGATTTTATTATCATCGATTTAAATCCTCCCTTAGCAGGGAAAACTCTTCATTTTTCAGTAAAAGTTGTAGACACCGATTTGGAACCCGATGAGACCCCTAATCTCTTCCAATTTGGGCTTAGTTGTGGAGTTTCTTGCAATCATGATCATGATGATTAATTTTCCCAGCTTTTTTTCTTTAGTATATAATTCAAGTAAGGTCATTATAAACTTAAAGATCAATTCATGCTTTAAAGATGCTGGAGAATGAATAGTTAATACACCATTAAGTAGTTCACAATTAAGATCTTCATGGGCATAGTCAAGATATCTATCAAAATTAAAATTTTGTATGTATATTGTATAAGGTTCAGGAATAGGTTTATCATTAAAAGTTAATGCCCATTAAACATCACTAAGTTATTAATAGATATTATTATTTATATATTAATTCCCCGATTTTTTTTATAGGCTCTAATCGATCTTATCTTTTACAAACCACTACATAAACCCCTCTAAGAACGATTCTACATTATGTCCCAAGACTCCGTGGTTATATCCGCCCTCTAATAAGGCATATCTCCTCCCCTTACATAGTTTTTTAGAATATTTTTTCATTAATTCGCCTAACTTGATATAATCCTCAAGATAGAGCAGGTGGCCCCAATCCTCCATACCTTGGTCAAATCCTGCAGATGCGGTGAAAATATCAATATTATCTAAACTATTCATTACTTCTTCCACTTCGGCAATGTAGTTATCATTGGTGCTTGACCTTGGATTCAGAATATTTACTTTTAAACCATCAGATCGATTGGAAAGTATATTAATATTCCCATCGCCCGTATGGAGATCGAAGTCAAGGACAAAAGCGGATTGAATTTTCCCCTCTGCATATAATTTAAGGAGGCTAATGCTAATATTATTAAAATAGCAAAATCCCCAGCAAGAATCTGCGGATGCATGATGTCCCGGGGGTCTTATGACGGCAAAAGTGGCATTCCCCTTGTATGCTTCTTCAGCGCCTAGGATTGCTCCACCAGCTGCTAACGACGCCAATTCAAATAGTAATGCGTCTCTTTTAATACGGTTATAATGGCGCTCCGTGTGAGCACGTAAGATATCCTCCTTTTCCGCGGGTTTGGGCTCGATTACATTATATTCATCATGCTTAGAAAGGACCTCCATGATACTTTCAATTCTTCCACTTGAAGCTGCGGGATCCATCGCATAATTCGAATTATAATAACGCTCGTGAAATACAATTTGCATGTTGAATCACTCATATATATTGATTCTTTGTTAATATATTAGTTTTATCATAAAATCAATAGGGATTTTTCTTTTACCAACTAAAAAGATTTACATTATTATTAAATCCCAATTAAATTCAATAGCATTTAGATCTTAATTTAATTGATTACTTTAAAATCATAGAATCACAGGTTAAAAATCTTTCAAGAAAGTTAATAATGGAATTAGAATGATAAGTGAAAAAGGTATAAGAAATAACTTAGAGATGATATCGTTCCCTCGCCTTTCGGGGACAAATCACGAACAAAGAGCTGCTGATTTAATCATCGATAAAATTAAAGATTTAAACCTAGTGCCTCAAGTTCAGAAGTTCACCTATTCATCGTTTTATTCGCGTATATATAAGAAAATTGCATTTTCTCTGATATTTTGGTTAGTTTTTGTATTATTTCTTGATTTGAGCCTTCTATTTACTCTCATAAATGTTATAATGATTATAATTATCTTTTTCCCTTTAATTTTATATACAAGAAAGCCGGAGGATATTCCTTTCGGTAAAATGTACACTTCCAAGAACATTTATATTGATCTTAAGTCAGAAAAAAGAAGTAAGCAGATTGAAAAATACTATAATATAGAGGGAACTTCAGATCATCATCTTCAACTTATATTTATTTCTCATATAGATTCAAAATCTCAAACCTTAGCAATAAATTTACGTGTCTTTAGTTTAAAATTGTGGATTTATTCTATAATTGTAATATCTGTATCCTTAATCGTCAAATACTTAATTTATAACAACTTTTTGTTTGATTTGGTTATTGCGATTGAACTTGTGATTAATCTCATTGGAACCATTCTCATTTTATTTAACACTTCGAAAAATAGGTCTGATGGCGCTATAGACAACGGTTCGGGCGTTTCGATGGTGTTAGAATTATTAAAATATTATTCTGAACCTCAAAATCGTCCAGAGAATATAGATTTATGGTTTGTTTTTACAGGCGCAGAAGAGACGGGAACAATGGGAATTCGATATTTTCAAGAAGAAATTAAGAAGTATGATAAGAAAAAAGTTATATTCTTTAATATAGATTCAGTAGCACAAAATCTAGACATCTTTGGCACAGTAAAGTTGCTTTCATTAAAAACGGATTTCTTTAGACTTTTTTTTAGTTTTATGCGCAGATTAAGCTCAAATATCATTCTAAAAAGATACATCTCTGCAGTAACCCATAGCGACGGTTACTATCTAAAGAAAAAAGGATATTTAGGCCTAGATTTTGGAGACAAGTCATCTTATAAATATATTCACTCCCCCGAGGATAAAATCGATAAGGTCGATCCTGTGTTTCTTTCGGATATTTGCTCGGCTCTGATCAAATTTATAAATAAGGATAACATCTATTAACCTATTTTTAGGGAAAAATCTCTTTTTATTTCTATAGGTGTAGGATAGAAATTAGGTGGTTTATAAGTTTAAAGCCTAAGTTTTAAATAATTTGATACCTGGAAGGGGGGAGAAAAACCAAATCTACCGCCAGATAAGGCGTTGTCAAGTAAATATTCCATGGAAATATTTACTAATCCATATCAAAACCTTATAACTTCCAATTTAAACTTGGATTTCAATTTATCCGAAATTAACTGTATATGTTCTTGATTTCTGGTTTCAATTTCAATAATTACCTCGGCTTTTTTGTACTTTAATTCTAATTTTTCCCTCTCATGGGTAATTGATACAATATTTCCTTTTTGTTCCGCGATGATCTCCAAAACTTCTAACAATGTCCCGGGAACATCGGGCAAAGTAATCCTTATTTTTAAAAGTCTCCCCGCCTTGATTAAACCTTTCCTTATGATTCGATTGAGTAGGTTTGGCGTCAGATTACCCCCTGAAACAATGACTACAACCTTTTTATTGGTTATATCTACTTTTTTATTTAATAGTGCCGCTAATGCGGCGGCTCCAGCCCCCTCCACATAGATTTTAGACCGTTCTAAAAGAAGTAGTATCGCATTTGCGACTTCTTCATCCGATACTAAGATAACATCATCAACATATTTTTTTATCCATTTCATGGTTATCTCACCTGGATGCTTTACGGCAATTCCGTCGCATATAGTATCATTAATTTTTAAATTTTCTGTGTCTCCTCCCTTGAATTGTTGATGCACTGAGGGAGCATATTTAGATTGAACGCCAATTACCTTTATACTGGGTTTGAATTCCTTGCAATAGGATGCAATTCCGCTAATAAGCCCTCCGCCGCCAATTGGGCATAAAATATAGTCTGCATCTGGGATTTGTTCCATAATCTCTACTCCTATCGTTGCTTGGCCTTTAATAATATCGTCGTCATTAAATGCTTGAATAAAGGTTAACCTTTCACCATCCCTAATTTCTAACGCTTTCTCATAGGCATCATCATAGGTAAGTCCATATTCAACAACTTTACCTTTATTATTATAATTCTTAATTGCCTCGATTTTAACGATTGGAGAATTTTCAGGAACCACCACGACCGATTCTATATCAAATAAATTCGCTGCTAACGCAACAGCCTGCCCATGATTACCTGCAGAAGCCGTGATCACCCCTCTCTCCCTTCTTTCTTCTGATAGGTTGGAGACTTTATTATAGGCACCCCTAATTTTAAACGCACCAGTTCGTTGAAAGTTTTCCAATTTTAAAAACACATGGTTTCCGGTTAAATATGAAAAGGTACGGCTCCGCTCAAGGGGCGTGTAATGGACTACCTCTGGTAATTGCTCTCTAATTTTCTTAATTTCTGAGATATAATTTTGGCTATTTTTTTCCATAATTGTACTTACTTTTTATTTTATGTTGATAATATAAAGAATATAACTAATATCACGCTCCTTCTTATATAAATCTATATAGTAAAAGTAGATTATTGAATTCAGAAAGAGATTAGGAAAATAAAGAAAAAATGATTAATAAGTATTTTATTAAAGGGGTTTTGCGAGAATGGCCTTAACTCGTAATTTATTGAACTCGCTAGTCGGTGCGGGGCCAATAAGGCACACAGTATCTGCGCCCCTCCCTGTACCGCCCACGGCGATTACATCCTCATCAAGGGATTCAATTAACCCGGCATCAACCGCCATCGAGACGATTTCCATACATACTTTCGTGCCTTGCGAGAATTGTTCGCGCAAGTATTTCGCATATAAATCCACAAATACCCATTGGTTAAGTGCTTTTCGCACATTTCGCTCAATTCCGCTCATCGAATGAGTTCCCGAAAAGATCTTTAGCTTACTCTCCTTAAGCTTAGCCAATTTATCCCCCGGAAATTCTTGTCGGTTTTTGCTTCCGGTGAAATAATAGGAATGGGTAATAATTACCACATTGAATTTCCCTAAGTTAAACACTTCCAATGCTTTTTCCGCAGTTCCCCCGGTGGTGCTGGCGATGATGATGTTTTTTAAGTCGTACTGCTCGGCATAGGTTTTGGCGATTTCCAAGGCTTTATCGGTATTTGCTGGACCTGGCTTTTCAAAATACGTTGATTCAATCGTTAAATCTGGCATAATGTTCACTTCTTTTCCTTATTTGATCTATTTTTATTTAGCATAATCATTGCTAAATTATAATTTTGTTGGTTTCCCTTTATTCTACAAGAGTTTTATCCTTGTGGAAAATTGCTTCGCCTGAATATGGAGAACTAAAAAAGTAAGGAAAAACATATTTAACTGACTGCGAAAGATTAAATTTTTGAAATACCGCTATTTGTGGCCCAAGCTCTAAAGATTTTTAACAGATCGCCACCTCTCCGTGAGATCATTAAACCATTCCTACTCTACAAAAGAAAGCCATTCGTTTCATTCTGTTCAACTTACTGAAATTTAAATAAGAATTATGAAGTGATTAGGATTTATACTATGAATTCCTGTTGCTCTTGTTCGAATTTTTCCTTCTTGTTAATATCGAATTGAATCATCTTTTTTGCAAGTTCCGGATCCTCCTTTCTTAAGTATTTAAGAATCTTTTCCCGTATTTTAGAGCTCTTTACTTTATGCAATTCCTCTCTAACTTTCTGGGCAACATCCTTTGCCGCTTTTTTTGATAGTCCCGCAGCTATACAAGCCTCAATGATCTTCTGGATATCGAAATCCTCAATTGAACCATCCTTCTTAATTACTTTTAAATCCACCATTTCCATTTACCCCCTCGGAATAATAGAATAATAATATAGTAAATATAATCTTAAATTTAAATTTATTAAATTACATTAAAGTATTAAATATCCACATATATATATCTATCTGCCACCTATAAAAAAAAACGCGTTATAAAAAATAAATAATAGAAATAAAATATAAGGAAAGCGTAGGGCGAGGCTTTCTTAGCGTTGAAGTCTTGAGGCGCCCTATTGGCATCTATTTTGGCGGCTTTAGGACGATTTCCATGGAACTGACATTGTTAATTTCTCCATCGTCTCCCTTTAACTGCTCTGTGGAAATCTTGATATCCTCATATTCCGTCCCTTTAAGGAACCGATTTCTTAAAATTTCGCATACATCGACCGCATGGGAGATGGCCCGCCCCCTTGCTTTGAGTATTGCCTTTTCTTCCTTATTGAGAACCATCATTGCTGCCATCACGTAGTTCATGGTGGGGCGACGACCGACGTATACCACGTTTTCATCTTTATCCTTCGACATGAGACATTTCTCTCCGTAATTTTTGTTTTGCTTTTTTATTTAGGTATTGTATATATAAATGAAGATTTTCAATAAAAACTTTTTAAAAACGAATTTTAGGGTAAACGATAGTTGCCAAAAATTTTTCACAACGGTTGCTAAACATGTTGCATCAGCGGCCTAATAGTTTAACCATAACCCGATAGATAAATCCATTAGGGCTCTTTTTAGGAGGGGGATTTATCCTTTTTGCGCTTATGAGCTAATTCAAGCACCTTTTTTGGAAAGTCTAAGTGGGGGTTAATTTCAAGTGCCTTGTTTAACGCTTCTATGGCGCTCCCCAGTTCCCCTTGGTTATAATAACTCGAACCTAAATTAGTGAGCGCATCCGTGTCGTTTGGATTTATCTCTAAAGCCCTTTTTGCGGCCTTGATGGATTTATCGAACTCTTCCATATCGATATAGAGAGAGCTTAATTCACTATAGGAGATGGAGAACTCGGGATTGATGTATATTGCCTTCTTTAATGCGTGAAGTGCCTCCTCGTAAGATTCAATTTCATAGTACATAAACCCAATATTATGCCATAAGACGGCATCATCGGGATTTAACTCCAGAGCGCGCCTATAGGCGGAGATTGCCATTGAATACTTCCCCCTCTCGTAGTACTTATAGGCGATTTCCCGCCATGTGGCGATACTATTCGGGTGTTCATCAAGATATTCCCGTAATTCTTCTAAATCTTCATCCATGGGTTAGTTTTTACACCATTGAGATAAGGCTATTGTTCTATTAACCATTATAAGATTTAATGATTCATCCCTTTAGAAATTTTAAGAAAAAGTGGAGGGACTCTACCTCGATAGGACGCTCCCCGTTATTTGAGAGTATTTGCCAGTAGGCGAACATGGTTTCCAAAAAGTCGCGATATTTTCGGGTGAGGGAGCCTCCATAATGCGAATAATTCCCTGTTTCGGATTGGAACAAATCGGCGGTGCGTTCCTTCCATGTTTGAAAGGCTTTCGTCTCTGAGTCACCCCACACGGCATTCCTCCCGGTTACATGTTCAAAAATGAATGCTTCCACCACCTCATCTCCTGTTTCCCTTATATCTTTAATAGGTTTTCTGGATTTGATATTCTTAAAGAGATCAATTATTCGCTCGTAATTCAGTTTATCCCCCGCATTACTTAAGAACACGGGATTGCTTATGGAATCGAGCAAGATGATAAACTCAAAACAGTTCAAGTTGAGTTTCTCCGTGATGGGGCTCATATATTTTGCAAAAAAAATAATCGTCCCCTCGTTCTTGGTGAGATACAGATTATTTTCATAGTATTGGTTGAATTGATAAATAGAAAGCGTATTAAAATCCTCCAAAGTATCAAGCTTATTAAGATCAGATGCTTTAGAAATTTGATATTCTATTACGCTTTCCCCCTTGGTGGATTCATCAGCATCGCGAATTACGGTAATATCATAGGGCAACTCAGGTTTAAGCGTTAATCTCATGAACTGCGTGATAAAATCCCGTACGGCACTCCAGTTTGCCCCCCTCGCAAGAGCAATTAATTCTTTGGGTAATGATTTGCTCATCTATACAAGATTAATAGAACCCTTCCAAAAAAAATCTAAGGATTTATTTCACCACACGCCGTAATTAAGATGAGGGCACTTTTTTTATGGTACTACGTTTGATATGCTGCCATAGCGTCTCAAATCATATCTTTAAATAGAAAAGACTAAATATGTGTCACTCTTTTTATTCTACGGTCTCTTTAAGGGAAGGAGGGATCGTCAATATATCATTAGGCTGTAAATACAACAGTTTGAGTGATTCCAGATTTCCAAATGACTCTGGGAGCGTTTTAAGATCGTTTCCTTCTAAATCCAGATATGTAGCGACCTAAAAGATATCCAATCATAGCCCGAGGTATAGAACTTGAAGAATATAAGTCATATCTGATATTGGTAGCGTTATCGAATAAAGTCCAGATACGGTGAACCCACCGGAGATTGCTTGGTTAATTAGATTATTGAAGGTTAAAAAATAAAAAAAATAGTTGGTGAAATCTGATAAACTTACGTGCTCTTTCGGTTACATAATTTTACTACAGTTTCACTTACTTGTTTAATACTTCTTGTTCATAACGGTTGGGCATATTTTTCAATATTTCCCAGCCTATTGTAAACAGGTTTAATACATACGTGGTTTTGCCTAATAGTAGTAGCCGCCAGATGAAGAGTTCTGCGCCTTTTCGACAACTTCGACGTTAGCCGCTTGTGGACCCTTATCGCCATCAACTACTTCAAATTCAACAATGTCGCCTTCGTACAGAGTTTTGAATTCCTCGTCATCGCCTTGAATTGCGCTGTAATGTACAAATACATCGTTATCTTGGCTGTCTTCTTCTTCATGTCCTTCAGGTCGAATGAATCCATACCCTTTCCGATTGCTAAACCACTTAACAGTTCCTTTAGTCATTCTAAATTACCTAAATTCTTACAAAATTTACTTATTTACTTCTAATTCTATTTTAATTCAATTATGTTATTTATTCCTTAACAATAAGAAATATTTAACAATTAATATAAGAGGTTAGACCTATTAAACTTTATCCTCTGGGGATTTTAAAAAAGGTTTTAAAAAAAGAGAAGAAGGATAATAAGAACATTATGAAAATAAAACCCTCACCTCAACCCATTTTTCCCCCAATGGTTTAATGTGGCTATGAATGGTCCCAATGTGTCGACCTATGAATACAGAGCGAAGAGGGTGCATCCGGTTCAAGCACCGAGGAGATAGTTTTAAGAATCTTCCTAAATCGTGATGATTTTATTAGCAAAAGACTAAAACGCAAGGGAAATCTAAAAAAACCAATTAATATAAGTTAAAAAATAAATATATAAATAGATTTAATTATAAGTAGAACATATTTAATTTAAACAATTAAAGCTTTCAAATATGAGTGTATCGATAGAAAAAGAAACAGCAAAGGAATTGATTACTTTTAAACTAAAACATATCCAAGAAAAAATTCAATCCATTCTTAATAAATGGGAGGAGGATAATACCGATGACTTTATCTCAAAGGCAAAAAGCGGGACCCTTGAAAATGCGGAAATGGACGCAATATCAGTACGGCAACTTGTTGGGGATTATAGACGATTAAAAGATCTTTTAGAATCAATCAAATCCGATTAAAAGATGATTCCTTATATTTCTTTTCTACGGAAAGCTAGAGTAATAATCGTTGATTTATTAAGTGATGAGATTAGAAGTGATGAATTAAGTGAAAACCTCTCACAACTCAAAGTTATATTGAAATCAGGAGTTATAATTTATATAAGATACAACGAATATGGAGAGTATGGATACCAAATAAAATATTCTCCAGAAAAGAATGACTTCTCAAGATTTGATAATTCTGATGATAGATGGAACGTTTCCACGAAACCAGATCATTTTCATAAAGGGAATGTAGAAGTTATTGCCAGCCCAATGTCATGATATCCCAGTCATGATATCCCGATTCTTGTGAAATTCATAAAGGAAGGTAAAATTAATAGAAAGTGAGGATTTAAGGGTTTTTTCTGCTTTTTTAATATCCTCTGGCGGCGCATAACGTACACAAATAGTTGTTCTTAATATTGGAATTGTGGTATTCCTGTATGAAAAAAATGTCACGACAAAATACGGGAAATATTGCTATATTTGCTTGGGAGAGAATGTGTATAGCGGGGGGAAATCTGAGCGAGCCTGGGAAATTACCCTTGGCAGAAAGGATAAGATAAAAGAGAAACTTCCCGAGCTAAGGCGAAGGCTTTCTAAAAAGCCACCTATCCCCGAACAATTCGAATTTGGTTTAGTTTATGCCCTATTTAGTGTCTGTAAGGATATTTTTTAAAATTATTTGTTGTTAAATTAATTTCAAAAAAACTGGGACTTAAGAGAATTGTTGAAATCTAATTAGAATAATAATGTATAAGAAATCAAAAATATAAAATTAAAAATAAAATTAAAAATAAAAAAGGGGGAAAAGATGCTTTTTATTCTTTTAAAACCAAATCCTTGATTCCGGGGGGCAAGATATACCCCGTGTAGAAAAGCAAGGAGCTGACAACCAGTAAAATCCGAGTTATCGGGAGCGTTATAGGGTTGAGCGGGATCGCAGAATCAAGCAGTCCACCAATTACCCACCCCCACCAAGCAATTATTAAGAACTTCCCTTTTAGGTTAACCTCGGGCACCTTTGATTGTAGCGAATTCCGCGCAAAAATGGTGCCAGAAACTAATAGAGTCATTAAAGTAAATACGAGATAAAGTAAAATAAAGCTTTGATATTTGATATCGATGCGCACTAACTGGTTATGTGCCTCTTCAAAGACCCCAATCCAATCGGGTTTTATTGCCAGTAAAATAAAAAATACAATTTCAAATACAATGCCAATGATCGCATAAACTGCCAATATTAACTTTTGTTGTTTCTTATAGATGAGATCAGTAAATGCCACCATCCAGCAGAAAACCGAAATTGGAACCAACACATTCCCGATAATCACATACGCCTCAAAGGGCAGCCCTTCTTGAAACACCAAGTTCCAGAGAAAACTCATGCCACTGGGTATCCAAGGTTCCGACATTCCGATCCAGGTAAGCCCTACGAATAAAAACGCCCTCTGTCCCAACTTAAAGTACTTCAAGAGGATAATTACCCCCACAAAAATGGTCACAGCTACATAAATCAAACTAGAAATTCCGTTAAAGTAATCAAGTCCATTTAAGCCCAACTCTTATCACCTAATTTTTTTAACTATATATTCATAAAATCCTAACCTTTTTATAAATTGTGGATATTGATCATTTTTTAGAGATTTTAAGATTTTAAGATTTTAAGATTTTAAGATTTTAAGATTTTAAGATTTTAAGATACTAACTATCATTGGGATACAAAAGATATGGTGTAATTCATAGTAAAAAAAAGGTTTGACAACCTTGGAAAGTATTTAAAATGCTGGAACATTCACATGCTACAAACCTTTTATGTGTCCTTAGATTCCTTGTCCTTGTGTACGCCATTGGAGTGTCGGCGACGCTCTTGGGGGTGTGTAGCAAAACCTTGGTTCATAGAATTAGTCCTTAGAATTAGTCCTTAGAATTAGTCCTTAGAATTAGTCCTTAGAATTAGTCCATAGAATTAGCGATTTTCGAAAAAAAATAAAGGGGATAAAGGGAGTAATATTTATTCACTTAGAATTAAGTCCTTTATACCCGGGGGTAAGATATAGCCGATATAGAAGAGGAGTGAGCTAATTACCAATAAAACCCGTGTAATCGACAACGTAAAGAGATTAAGGGGTATTGCAGCGTCAAGGATTGCACCGATACACCATCCCACGAACGCAGATATGAGAAACTTTCCTTTCAAATTTACCTCAGGGATTTTTGATTTTAAAGAATTGCGGGCAAATATAATCCCCGTAATTAGCATTGTCAGCACGATAAAAACATCATATCCCATTATAAACCCTTGGTATTCAATATCAATCCGTATGAGCTGATTACGGGTACCTTTAAAGAGTCCGATCCCACCTTGGTTAATCGCGAGCAGTGTAAAAAATACGATTTCGAAGGCTATTCCGATTATAAGGTAAATAGCTAATATTAATTTTTGTTTCTCTTTATAAATTAAGTCTGTAAATGCCACCATCCAGCAGAAAATGACTGCTGGGACCAATACATTCCCGATAATTACATACGCCTCAAAGGGCAGCCCTTCTTTAAAGATAAGGTTCCAGAGAAAACTCACGCCGCTCGGTATCCAAGGCTCCGACATTCCGACCCAAGTAAGCCCTACGAATAAAAACGCTCTCTTTTTCAATGTAAAGTACTTGGAAAGTATGGTTAAACCGACAATAATACTTACACCGACAAAAATTAAACTAGAAATTCCATTTAAGTAATCAAGTCCATTTAATGCCAAGTAAAATCACCCAAGTTTTTTTATTGTTTATTCATAAAACTCAACCCTATTTAAACTTTGGACTTTAAATTTTTATCACAAACGCTAATTTTTGAAAAATAGGGGGATTTTAAGGGATGTGGCTATAATTTTATAATTATTTCTGATATTACAAAG
>CAZDJH010000017.1:0-15140 GCA_964505645.1 uncultured archaeon
GGGGCTAGAAAAATGAATATTAATAAAAAAAAGGTATAAAAAAAGGTATAAAAAAAAATATAAAAGAAAGGTATTAATAAGTTTTATTTTATATATATTATATCTTAGAAACTTTATTTATGTATTAAATATGAGAGGAAAGCCGGAATGCAAGAACAAGTAAAAGATATGCCAAAACTGGAATCTCCCTTTGTTAGGGAAATGATTAAAGGAGAATATGTTGTAATTGACGAGGTCCAAGAGGGCTATGATTGGGTTTTTGAAGATAATGCCGTGTTAGCGGTAGAAAAGATTGATGGGACTAACGTCTCTCTCATTCTCGAAGAGGGAGAGATAAGGCAGGTATGGAACCGTAAAAATTATGTTCCCCCGTTCTCGTTTAATAAATGGCACCATTTTATCATTAAGGGTGTTCTAAACTCCATTGCAAAGGGATATCTAAAGGAATTTGAAGATGGCCAGCACTTTGGAGAGTTGGTTGGGCCGAAAATCAACGGAAACCCCTATGAATTGCAAAAGCACTTATGGATCCCATTCAAAAAGTACTCTCGTAAACGATTGGCATATCGGAGCTGGGGTAAATACCCTAAAACATTTGAGAGTATTTCGAAATGGTTTAAGGATGATTTGTTTTCACTATTTTATGCCAAACAACATAGTGTGCCATATTCAGAAACTCCATTAGCAGAAGGCATTGTTTTTACCCACCCTGACGGGCGGATGGCAAAGCTTAGGCGCGATATGTTTTCGTGGTATGTTGGAGAACGCCATAACCAATAATTTTTATTAAAAGAAGATAATTTCTCCTTTTAAAGCTGAAATTATAGATCCTTTTACTCTGTCGTTATTCCGAATCAATTTTGGAAGAATCGTTAGCAGTTCATCGATGTCTATTTTACTTAGGGCGTGTTAATTCAACCATCCTAAGGTAATAATGGCTATTTAAGTTAATAAACCTAATGCGAGTCTTTAAATTATAGATTATCCCCTATCTGGAGTACTCTCTTAAATATTGAAATAAACCTCCGATAATCTGTCCGATACTTATCCCCGCATCTCCAGGGGGAATGTCGGTATGTTCCAAAAAAATAAACCCCTCGTTTAAAACAGTTTTTTTTACTGCTCGCGAGAAGGAATAATTGTAGGCAACCCCACCCGAAAGCCCAATCTTTTTTATTCCATACTGTTCACCCTTTTCAATGGCGATTCTGGCAAAAGCTTGACCTAGAACCTTTTGAAATGCAGCTCCGATATCTGCATTTTTATTGTCTTTATCACTCAATAATTCCACTATATCTAAAATCAATTGGGAGCTATTGATTATGGAGTTTCCGTTTACAATATATGAATTGACCTTTAGATTAACGTTCGAGGGATTTCCATCGGATGCTAGACCTTCAAGGCGCATTGCGGGTTCACCCCGATAGGTTTTTTTTGAGCATCCATCTAATAGATAGGAGACCGCGTCGAAAATACGCCCCGTTGAGCTGGATAATGGATACTCCCCGCTTTTATATTGTTTCTTAAGGGTGTTTAGTTCCCTTAGATTATACTCTAGATCCTTCTCCAAACCTATCCTATTAAATATTTCTTGCGCTTCATCCTCATCCAGAGCTTGTAATAGAATTGAAGCAACCATTCGGGCAGGATATTTCGTACACCTATCTCCTCCTACCATCGGTTGATATTGTAAATGACCTACACGCTTATAATAATCATATGAACACTTTAATATCTCCCCGCCCCAAATATTCTCATCCTCTCCGAATCCCACGCCATCGGTGGAAATACCAATGATTTCTTCGCCCTTTTTTACTTTATTTTCTGCCATCAAGCCTAAAATATGAGCGTAATGATGTTGTATAGGGTAAAGAGGTACAGAAAACTGAGAAGATAACTCCCTGGCAAATTGAGAGGTTATAAATGAAGGATGGGCATCGCACGCAAAGAATTTGATTTCAGAATCTTTGATCTGTAGTAAGGTTTTCATATGATCAAGCGCCTTCTTTAAAAATTGGAATGTTTCAAGGTTAGTAGTGTTTCCGATGTGTTGGGTTGGGAAGATCCGATTTCTCCGAAGGACTGCACCCGTCAGATTTAATTCAGGACCACTTGCGAGTGCTCCAGGAACGTCGACTTGAAATGGTAAGGGGATGTATTCGGGAACAAACCCTCGCGATCGACGTATTATCTTCATTTTATTATCATGAATTCTTAATACGCTATCATCTGCTCTTTGATGTATTTTTCTATTATGCAAAAGAAAAAAGTCCGCAATTTTTTGCAGATGTGTAATAATTTCTTTGTTTTCTATACCCATCGGGAGTCCGGACTTATTACCACTGGTATAAATAAGCGCGTCGGTGCCCAAATATTTGAACAGTAGATAATGGATGCCCGTATAGGGAAGCACAAATCCGATATTGTGCAACCCTGGGGCCACCAAATTGCTTATGCTGGATTGCTTGAAATGCGTGTTTTTCTCCAAAAGCACGATTGGTTTCCTAAAAGAGGTGAGGAGTTCTCTCTCCTTTTCGGAAATTTTGAAATAATTTTTAATTACGGACAAATTAGGTACCATTAGGGCAAATGGCTTATACTTGCGCCCTCGTTTTCTTTTTCGAAGATCTTGAATTACTTCTTCATCAGTTGCCAAGCATACCAGATGAACTCCACCGATGCCCTTTACGGCGGCGATTTCTCCCTCCTTAATCCGCTTGGCCGTTTCTTGAAGGATTGGAGAAATCGGTTTTTCCCTTAATAATTTACCGTTCTTGTCGAAGAGGCTATAATTAGGGCCGCATTGGGAGCACGCGAATGTCTGGGCATGGAACCGACGGTTATGAAAATCTCTATACTCTCTCAAACATCCCTCACAGAAGGGAAATTGCTCCATCGTGCTTCGCTGTCTATCGTAAGGAAGAGCCTTTACCGTGGTAAATCTCGGGCCGCATTGAGCGCACGCGATAAAGGGATATTCGTAATATCGGGGTAAATCCTCATTCCTCATGTCTTTAAGACATTTTTCGCATATCGAAACGTCGGGGGGTAAAGTTAAGCTGATCCCCCTACCGCTCTCACTCTTTTTAATCTTCAACTCATCGTAATGGACGTCTTGATCGAGTTCTTTTTGCTCTATCCGTTCGATATATGAGATCGGGGGCTTCTTATGTTCAATTTGATTTATAAATTTATTAATCGTGCCCTCCTTGCCCTGGACCACAAGTCGAACCCCCGCGTTACCCCGATTTAGAACATAACCCGTTAATTCATGGGCCCGAGCTAAATTAGAGAGAAATGGGCGAAACCCAACTCCTTGCACGATTCCGCTGATATTTATTTCAATTGTTTTATTTTTTTTTTCCATCATTAAGTATTAATTGTTCCCACCATAGAAAGTAATGATATTAATTTATTATTTGAGGATATAATAATTAAAACATTCCATCTGATTACCTCTCTTACAAAAGTAATCTTATTATAGTCTTTTGCATAAATAATTTGAAATCCATTTGTTCCATTCACTCCGCTTTCTCAATATATGGTTAGATTTTGTATCATCTTGCGAAAGGAAGTGATATCCGGATATATACAATCTATTGAAAAAAGGTATCATTATAAAGTGTTTTTATCAGAGAGATTTGATGTACATTTTTTCCATAAACTACTCCTCTATGTTCAGCATGAAGTATTAACTGAAGCAATTTATGAATTTATAAATAATTTCAACCTCATTACAAAATGTATTTGGAGGCGATGCGAGATTCTTGAGGAAAAAATACTTGCAAAGGTGGAAAGTCTTGAAAATGACCTCTCTCAAGCAGCTAAAATAATTCCAAATAAAGCGGTGAGTTTTCTCGCATTTAATATGATAAAAATCTTTTCTTCAATTAGAATTATTTTCTAAAATCATAAATCTTCTTTTTATCCCCTTCCTATATTAAAATAATGGATGATTCGGAAATAATTCGACTTGCTCATGGTGCCGGTGGGATACTTCAAGAGAAATTAGTTAAATTTATTACTCAAGATATCCCAATTAAAAATATAAACAATGGGATCGGTGTAGAAGAGCTAGACGATGGGGCAACGGTGCCCTTGAAGGGATATAATGACGAGATTGTCCTTACTGCCGATGGTCACACCGTATATCCGCTCTTTTTTCCTGGAGGGGATTTAGGGAAGTTAAGTGTATGCGGGACGGTTAATGATGTGTTGATGATGGGCGCTCAGCCATTGGGATTAACTTCTTGTGTCATAATAGAGGAAGGTTTTAGATTTTCACTCTTAAAGCGAATTGTGGATTCTTTTAATGAGACCGCAGCGGACGCGAACGTTGCTGTTATCGCAGGTGATACAAAGGTTATGCCGAAAGGCACTTTACAAGATATAATTATAACCACTTCGGGGATAGGGGTAAAACCAAAAAGGATCACCGTCGCGGATAACAATCTTAAAATCGGAGATAAGATTATTATTACGGGCACTATAGGAGACCATGGAACGACTTTAATGGCGAAGCGTGAGGGAATGAATATTTCTACAGACTTAAAATCAGATGTAGGATTGCTACTTGAAATATATGACGTTATAAAATCTGATATATACAAAGGGAGGATTCATGCTATGAAGGACCCCACCAGAGGAGGTATTGCGGGGGCGTTAAATCATTGGGCATCTAAATCGACTGTAAGTATCTGGGTTAAAGAGAAAAAAGTACCCATTAAAAAGCAAGTTAATGCAATTTGTGATATGCTTGGCCTCGACCCCTATAATATCGCCAATGAGGGGAGGGCTTTATTAGCGGTTGACTCCACTTATGCAGACGAAATTTTAGAAACGATTCGTGCAGTAGAGAGCGGTAAAGAAGCACAGATTTTAGGAGAAGTGAAAAAAGAGAATCCAAAACGAGTATTATTGGAGACTGTTGTGGGAGGAACTCGTTTCATTGATATGCCTTTGGGAGAACCCATTCCCCGCATATGCTAAATTGATCTTAGATTTATCAAAGGATTGTTTTTTAATATTATAAACCTAAAACATTCATTTATTAAATAAAACACATAAAATTATTTTGAATTTTAGATTTTATTCTGTATGGATATACCGGGCATTAAGATTTTGCGAGATAACAATTTCACCGCAAAATTAACTTCCAAAATTAATCGATTGGTTGATCATTTAGATAGACCAATAAAGTTAATGCATGTTTGCGGCACTCATGAACATACTATCTCAAAATTTGGTCTGAGATCACTCCTTCCAGATAAAGTGGAAATTATATCTGGTCCGGGATGCCCAGTATGTGTATGTCCTGCAGCAGATATCGATAAAGCCATCGAACTTGGAAAAAGGAACGACACAATAATCACTACATTTGGCGATATGATAAGGGTACCCGCAACTAATATAAGTTTGGCGGAATTAAAAGCGGAAGGGTCAGATATTCGAATCGTATATGGACCAAATGACGCGGTTAAAATTGCCAAAGCAAACCCCGATAAGGAGGTCATCTTTTTTGCGATCGGGTTTGAAACCACCGTACCATTGATCGGTTATGAAATTAAGAGTTGTCCACCGCCTAATTTCTCGGTTATCTGCGCTCATAAACTTATTCCTGCTGCTTTAGAACTTTTAATTAGCATTGATCGATTAAGTATAGATGGATTTATCTCTCCGGGGCATGTCGCAACGATTATAGGGCTCAAACCATTTGAAATATTCTCTAATGCATATAAAGTTCCTAATGTTATCGCGGGATTCGAGCCAAATGATGTACTTTTAGCAATATTAATGCTTCTGGAGCAGCTGGTCAATAAAAAGTATAAGACACTTAATCAATATTCTCGTGTTGTAAAGCCCGAAGGAAATAAGGTGGCTCAAGATGTTATTTCGGATGTTTTTGATCAAATTTCAGCACCATGGAGGGGTATTGGGAGAATTCTCGACGGTGGCTTGGTGATAAAGGATCGATATTCTCAATATGATGCGGATAAAAAGTTTGATATTGAAATTAAAGATGCTCAAGATATTCCCCCTGGTTGTTCATGCCACCTTGTAATGACCGGTAAACTCTCTCCCTATGAATGCAAGCTATTCGGAAAGGCATGTAATCCGCTTAACCCTGTTGGGCCGTGTATGGTTTCGCAAGAGGGAACTTGCAGCATTTACTATAAGTATACCCCTTCTAAATCGAGAGATTAGAGGATTTGTATTTTTATCATGGATCTGGTTTTAATTCCCCCATTAATATTAATGGGAGCTATAGGTAAAAAAATCGAGAGATAAGAATATATATTATTTATTGCTTATAATATAGATAGAAAAGAAATGATAAGTGTATTTTAGGAGAATGGACACGGGGCGGATGAATATGCAAGTATGTCAAGAAAGGATCTCTTTAGAATAAGAAAGGATAAAATAAAAGCGCAAATTGCAGCTGCGACTAGAATATTAAACCAAGGTGTGGAACCCCTAGAAGTCGCAGATAAATTTATTCATGAATCATTCCAGTTAATACAGATGAGTTATATTTCTTAAAGAACGATCCCAATGAAATGAATAATTTAATCAATGAACCTAAATATTCAGAAAAGGTTAAAGAATTGAAAGAAAAACTAATGGATTGGTATTTAAAGACGAGCGATAATCCTCATTGGTTCCGTAAGAGACAAATCTAAGAAGATGGTCAAAAGAGATCCCTATAGATCTTTCCTTTAAACATTTCAGATTGATTCCAATCAATTCTTTAATTTTAGAATTTGGAGTTTTAAAGAACTTCTAAACTAAATGCATTTACAAAAATATAATAATCATAATTTCCAAATATTATTTGTATGGAGTTTAAGATAGATTTTCCCCACTCACTCGATCTTAGAGGTGCCGATTACACCATTTTGAGATACAATATTACGGAAGATGAGTTTTGGAAGCTATCTGATGAAGATACAAATTATGAATTAATTAATGGGGTTTTAGTCATCCATTCTCCTGCCTCTACAGAACATGAACAAATTTTTAGTTATCTCAATAGATTGATAGGATTTTACGTAGAAGAGAAAGAAATAGGGGACCTTCTTGGTTCACGACTCGTTATGAGGCTTGACCCGAAGTGGAATCCAAAGCCGGATCTCATGCTTATCCTTTCAGAGAACCGTTATAGAATTAAAGATACACGAGTAGAAGGACCTGCAGATTTGGTAATTGAAATTCTTTCAAAGGCGACTCGAGAAATTGATCTTGAGAAGAAAGTGCCCAAGTATTTAGAATGTGGAGTAAAGGAGATTTGGATTATTGATCCAGAGAACAAGGAATTTTCTATTTATAATGGGGATAATAAGAATACGTGGGACTCAGATATGCAAGAGCTCACAATAGAATCAAAAATCTTGACTAATTTTGTTTTGAAACCCATTTGGTTATGGAACCGTCAAAAATTTCCGGTTAATCAGATCATAAAGAAAATGTCCCGTTGAAAGCGTGCAGATACTCAAAAATTTCTTGGGATTATAAGCAATTAGAAATTATTGAATGTTCTTGATTTTCTTTTTCAAGTCTTCATTATTTTCAGCAAATACACGTAAATAGGTCTCCTTCTCTTGATCAATATCAAATTTTGAGGTAATTCCCCGATTCTTTAACTCCTCAAATAAATCCCATAACGAAGCACCCGAAATATTCGCGGCCCTCTCTAAGGTATCTCCTTTTTGATATAAATCTATAGCCACTTCAACTTTTTGTTGCTCAATGCCAGTATCGATAATTTTGCGAACAATTGTGGCTCTATCAACTCCTAGCAATTTAGCAATCCTATCAAGTTCATCAATCATTTCCTTTTTCATTCTTACAGATAAATTAGTCATTCCCTAGTTTAACAACTCCTTCATTTTTTTGACAAAGTAGATTTCCTCATAGGAAGGGCTAGCATATTTAACCCATTTTAATAGGTAATCTTCAAATTCTGTAGTATCAATTAATTTATTTTGATAAGCTTCTAACATTGAAATTGGAATTTTTCTAACATCTAAATCAAGACTTTCAGCAATTTTTTTCGCTTTTTTATCATCCATCATGCAAGGACATTCATTCTTGATTGAGTTATGGATTACCTCAGTCTCTCCCAATCCTAATTTTAACTCCATTAATTCCTCATCTACGTCATGAATTCTTATTTTCTCTTCTTTAATAAGTCTCTCTCCAATAATGGCTTCTTGTTTTCCTTTGCTTTTTCCATTTATGATTACTTCTTGATAAACCGCTCCGGTAATAATTAAATCTTCATATAATTCATTTAACACATCAAAAAAATCCATTTTTAGAGATATGATTAGTGAGGAAGCATCTATTTTTATCATCTAATTATTAAATGTGTGACAAAATATTTAAATGTATTCATCAGGGTATACTTTTCAGAATGGTCCATTTCCATCCCGCAATTTTGCTCCGCTCGCGTGCCACCGATCCTAATATGAATCCTTCGGCTTGATCTCCATGGAGGTATTGCAGTCATATATTATATGCATGCAAGAGCTACACAAGATATTAATATCTATTTATTTTCTTAAAGTATTCATCAGGATCATCTATTCCTGAAGTTAATAAAATCAATTCCTTCTCAATATTTAGGAGATTGCTTTTCTTCTCTAAGTAAGTAATATCTAGTTCCTCATTAAACCTCAACCAACATCCCAACGCATCAGTATAATCTTGCCATCCGCCATAAACTAATTTGCTTAATATGAAATCCTCTTTAGAAGCAACCCAGCATTTTAATCCGAATAATCTCTCTCTTTGCCGTTTTTTTAAGGAAATTTCACCTATTTTTTTAAATTTGCTAATAGAGGAATGAATAATAATATGATTATCATAACGTACTGACTCTGTTTTATCTAAAAATTGAATAAGGTTATTTTTCTCCGCCAAAATCTTAGTTGATTTCCAATCTTGATAGGGATAAAAATCATTCTCTTCTAACAAATCAATATATTCATTGGGACCTATAGTTGAGATATTAAAATCTATTGCTAAATCAATATCTCGTGTAGTTCTAAAATCAGAATACAGATTAACTAAGATACCCCCAACCAAATAATATTTGATTCTTTTTTCCTCTTCTAATCTTTCAAGGAAACTAATAATCTGATCTAATGCATCTTTATAATTACTCTGCATAAACTTTTCTATTCATTCCTTTCAACTTATCATGCATTTTATACATATCTATTATGATTTCTTTTCGACTCTTGTTTGGGTATCTTTCCATCTCTTTTCTAATAAATTCTTTTATTCCATAATTGTATAGCTCAAGAAACATGGACTCCAAAACTTCGATTGGAGTATGTTTCATCCGCTCAATCCTACCCTTGAAATCTCTTGCATTTTTCCTAAATTTTAAATCTTCTTCGCTACTCATCAGAATAATACCAATTTTTTTTCTACTCTACTATAATAATAGTTATTGTAACATTTAAATCTCTATGATGCAAATACTAAAAATAATATACTTATGAAAAATAAAATATTCATCCAGAATCTATTAAAATGAAACCCCATGGAATGCAGATATTAAAAAAGTTCTTGGAATTGTAATCGGCATCATATGTCGCGAAGTCCTATGAGATGTAAAATTTAAAAAATAGATATTGATGTCTTTGAAGATTATTAACTTGAAACTATAAGCAATCGTTAATGATTTTACCGGAAGGATATTTTTCCCGCTCCCACATCCAGATAGGTTTGAACTTTAAGTTTGGAAGGATATAGGATTTAATGTAGCTATCAGCATTTTCTTTAACCCATTTTTCCTCCTCTTTCTCCCAATAAATCGTTAGCTCTTGGCTTTTTGGATCTATTATCCATATTTCCCCGACACCTGCTTGTCTGAAATATGGAAGTTTTTTATTAAGGTCAAGTTCTCGAGTTTTATAACTTCTATTCTAAGCGGCTTCTTGGATAACACTCCGGTGACTATAATATTTTTCCCGATTCTCCAAGTGCTCTTTAGCCTCCTACAATTCTATAGATGCCCTATATCAATCGCATTCATTCTTGGCATTAACTTAGGGGGGAATCCCCTCCCCCAAGGCTCCGCCGCTGATATGATAACCCTTGAAATCAGCCGTGAAAATGATGTACAAGACTTGTCTTATAAGCGGCTCTTTAAGGTGGGGGGTTTATTTGCTTTATTCCTTGTATTGTTGGGTATTGGATATCTTGCCTTGCTTGTTTTCTTTTAGCGCCTTTATGACTTATTCCACTAACAATATCTTTTTAATTTTAATTGCTAAAATATAGAAAAGGATGCTAGCAAAGATCCAAATAAGTTGAGGAAGCAAGGTGAAATGATGCCCTCCAACCATAAAAAGACTAGGGTTCCACCAATAAGGGATATATTGCCATCCCCCTCCTATTATGCTACTTAATTCAATGATTAAGGATTGTAACTGCCCCCAAATTTCTAATATTAATAATTCACCTATCCTGAATTCGTTAAAAAATTGTTCCCTTGAGTATAACCAAATCAAAAATACGCCAATTAAGAATATTCCCCCATCCCAAATTGAATGAACGATTGAATGAAAGGGAAATGGAAGAAGAGGCTTACCGCCTGAAAATGTGGCGAGGGGGAGTTCCAATTCTCGTGCCAAGCCCATTGGTATTTCCCATAACAATCCAATGAGAAAGCCCACAAGAAATAAATATACAACATATTTATTGATTTTCTTTAAAAGGAATATGGCTAAGACAATTACCAGAATGAGCGCCGCTAATAGGTAATCGACCAAAAAGAAAAGACTTCCGAACAGATAACCGCCGATTGAAATATTCATTTATATATCCACTTTTTAATCAACTAGATATGCTTCTATTTATAAGATAAACATCTTATTGAATATTTCAAACTTTAAATTCTTTCTTCCTTCGGACTCTTGTTTTATCAACCTTTTAATAGGATAAAATATATTTCTCCTTAATTCTAATCATTTAATAAAAGGATGCAAGGTAATTATGACGAATTTTATGGCAAAGCTTAAATTTAGATTAACCAGAAAAAGCCAACAGAGGGTTTTAGAGAAGTTTTTCCAGATAGGGATATTGAAACTTGGATTTCGGAGCTCACCGAGATCTTCTATCCTTATACTATAAGGATAAAAAGGATTTAAAAGACGGGTGACCCCCGGAGACCATACCGGAGTGGACGGGCAAATATGAATAATCCAACCCACCTTCTCATTTCTATTTTTAATGGTTAAGGTATCAAAACTTCCGTAAACCTTTTTATATAATTATATAATTAGTTATGGTTTATTGCCATAAGCATTCAATATAAATAGGCGGATTCCTTCTATTATTGCAAGTAAGCCTAATAACAGGTGTCGCCTATTTTTTTCGAAAAAATTAACAACGCTCAGCTGTGGAGTAAGATCCAAACGTTAAGGGAATTAATTAAAGCGGAAAAACATTTCAAGAAGCGTGTGTGTTGGAAATGCGAGAAAGATTTAAACATTTATGATTTTTTAAGCGATAACGTTGAGTATAGCGCCGAAGCCATTTTAAAGTTTTGGATGTCTGATTACTTAGAGTTCCATTGCTGCGAATGCTTTAAATCGTTGAAATTCCATGAGATCGAACAAATTGAGGAAATCTGTGAGCTGCGAAATTGTACCTTTTGTAATAGGGAGATAAGGTTACAAACCTTTATTAAGCGGAATGATTATCTTAAACTTCATGAGATAAGAGATCTATGGCTAAATCCCAAAACAAAGCTATTTTGTGATTCTCTATGCCGTAAGAAGTACTTCATGTATATGAGAAAAGGGCCATCGCTTTCAGAGGTAAAGGAAGAAAAATAAACATTTTACGTACTCTTCCTTGAATCTTTTGGGACATAGTCCCATTTAAGCTCTATTTAATCCCCCCGTGCCCTTTTTAGCCCTCCCTTTGAATGGATTGTGTGCTGTTCCTCTCCGACTATATCCCCTCCTTCGACAATAGCCGAACGTGATGAAATATTGTTTTAGATCGATAAAATTAAAAGAATAATAAAAAAAATTAAAGGTTAAAACGATACTAAATGATGATTACTTCCAGATAAATACAATTGTAAATTATACTATTTAGAGAGATAAATCATAAGAGTAAAGTTAAATCCGAAATCCTTTTCCACTACTGAAAGGATTATTCTCAGCTTTCTTTGTTATTGTAACTTTATCAGCTTTAGGGCCTTTGTTTCCCTGTACAACATCATATTCTACCTCATCGTTTTCATTGAGAGATTTGTACTCATCATCTTCCGCAACTATTGCTGAATAATGTACAAACACATCTGTCCCATCTTCTGACTGAATAAAGCCGTAACCCTTTCTACTATCAAACCATTTTACCGTTCCTTGCTGTTTTTCCACGTTTAAAACCAAATTTTTTTGTTCAATAAATATCCATAATTTTGAGTTAGTGCCCTTATAAATATTATTGTAATCTTCAAAATCTTGGGTGTCTAATTAACTTTATGATTCTCTTAATAATAATGAAAAATAAAATGGTTTCAATGATTCCTATTCGATTCTTTATTCGATTTTATAATCTCTAAAATAAGATAATAGCCAAGATAGCCAATGTATAATATAGCACCGATAAGAATACTCCATCGGCAAGTTGCAAGAATTAAATCTGAAGAAAGAATTAGATATAAGGGTTTAGATTCAAAAGGAAAAAACGGAAATATATCGATATTCGTTCAAAAGAAGATCTATTATATCATACGGGAGGTATCATAGTAATGAAAGGAAATTTGGCTCCTGAGGGATGCTTAATGAGACATACGGTTATTAACTCAGAATAAAAAGAATTTTGTGGTACTGCCAAATGCTTTAATACGCGATTGGAGGCATTGATGGGTAGATTAGGGGGAAAAGTTCAATCTGGGAATGTAATGGTTATCATATACCCAGAACTTAGAGGTGCTCTTGGATTTTCAGAAAACTTTCAAATCTTACCCCGCTAAAACCCAGAATAAATGAAGGTATATTAGTTGATTGCAATGAAAATGCAACTCAATTTCATGAAGGGCAATGTTAAAACGCCAATTAAAATAAGAAGGCTTATTGCAATCTACTTTATTAATCTTTTATCGACTAATTGTCTTAGTAACTTAAAAGTTTGTCCTTAATTGCTATATCACGTATAAAGAAAAATAAGAAAGAAAAAAAGTGAAATTAAAGGTTTTTTAGATGAGACAAGTTGAAGTAGCCAAGAGTCATTAATATAAAAGAACCCACGCTAAGAATTGCCATCGCAATACCGGGTATAGTGAGTGCTGCAATTACTCCGGCAATTGAATAAACGGGAGGGATTGTATTAGCTACAGCATAAGAGACTAAAACTTCTATTTGGGGAAAGATGACAACGGCAATTATGATCATAACGCCTCCTCCTATTAGACTTATCAGAAGTATTAGAAAGGCCTTTTTTATATTTTTAGCCCCTTCTTTAGCGTCATCTACGATGTATTGCGGGAATAATCCAGAATTTTTATCAAAAAACATATACAAGTTGTTCATAGCAAAGGATAATAATCCCAATGCCACTGCTCCAAAGGGTATAAAGATTAAGGCTACGAGTAAGAGGGTCGGAACCCAAGGTGCCATTAGCTGAAATTCCGCCGCTGTTATAGGGGAACTAAGGGGCATCGGAATTGATTGGACAAAAAATACTACAACTATAACTTCGCTAACAATAAGTGCAACAATTCCTATAATGGCAATTATAATCGCGTATATTATGTTTGTCCTAAGCTTTTCAAGCCTCTTATCTCTTAATTCCAAGTTTGCTTCCTTTAGGTGCTTAAGTGCTAATACCATGACAATTAGCATTGCTAACTGGATGATACCCCCTGAAAAAATGCTAATAATTGAGAAAATGCCTAATACATACATTTTTACTCCAAATTCTTCAAATTGCTGGGTAAAATACGACTTGTTTTCCATTTTCATTTCCATTTTTTATCGTCTGTTTTCAATAAATTGTTATTTAAGACCTATTCTTAATTAGAATGAATTTGAAGACTATTAAAAATATTTTATAGACCATTTTTTAAAATGATGTGAATGAAAATTCCTAAGAATAAGGTGATTCCTATCCAATCTTGATGTTATAGTACTGTAGGTCATCTAAGAATTGCTCGGTATAGGAAAACAAAATCGTAATTAATCCAAACTTTTCTGCAATTTGGGTAGTCTCATACTTATCATCAACTAAAAGCGCCTCAGATGGTTTGCATTAAATATGTTTTAGGAGCGCTCCATAGAAGTTCTCATTGCTTTTATTGAATGAATAATCGTAGCTGAATATGGCGTCGTGAAATAAATCGAGGAAATCGTATCTTTTATCTAAGAAATCAACTCTTTCACGGACATTTCCGCTAAAATCATCCATGGATATAAGTCCTAATCGGAGGATTATGATATTCCGGTGCTTTATTTGACTGAACTTTATGCAATAGCGATGAGTGCCGATCCAAAAGATATCGGTCTCCGTTATCATCGCCAGAGGCTTCGAGATATACCTCAACTTGGTGTTTAAAGAGAGAAATCTCTATTTAATTCTTTTTTTTATTCTATTTTTTTTGAAATTCTATTATATAAGAATTAATTTTATTATAATGCTTAAATTAAATCATATAACTAACATTATATTCTAATAAGAGAATTCATATGTGCTTAGCGATACCTGGTAAGATAGTGGAGATATCTTCGGATGGAAATACTGCGACTGTGGATTTTGACGGAATCACTCAAAAAGTCATTGTTGCATTAGCCCCTGGTGCAGAAGTGAACAAATATGCCATAATCCACGCAGGATACGCGATTGAAATAATGAACGAGAAGGAAGCTATGGAATCTATTGAACAATGGGAACAGATCTCCGAAGATCAAGATTTAAACCTTTCCGATGTAATTTAAATGATATTGTTCCATTTTTTCATTATAGGACCAAAAAAGAGAAGTTTTCTAGCTTTTGGAGACTATTTTCGTTCTTAAAACGTATCAAAATAAGAGAAAGTCAATGCATCTGTTTTTAACGAATGATTTGCAATGTAAATGGGGTTTTTTTGACGGAAAAATTTTTCGGTTTTTTTTAAT
>CAZDJH010000017.1:15150-21101 GCA_964505645.1 uncultured archaeon
ACCTTTTAGAAATCGTAGTCAGAAAATACATGTTGCCAAAATTACCCAATCGAATCAAGCTGATGCGGTATGTAGGCCATAATCCCGTCAGAGCCAAAAGCATTGATGGTGTGAAGATTGATTTTTATCAAATGCCCCCAATGTTTAATTTAAACCCAGAATCCATTACACTCAGTGATGAACTACTATTAAAAGAAGGGAGGAAACTATGGAGGGATCATGATTACCTCTATTTTGTAAGGGAACAATTTCCTGATTAGACCCAGAATCAACTTATAACAAGATCCAGTCGAAACAGATGAATTAACGCAAGTTTCATTTAACTTTTCCTGCAATAACTTTCACATTTTGCTCGATAGCTTGCTGATAGTTGTAGCGGTTAATCTCCAAGCACGCTAGAATTAACTCATCATAATCCTGATTGTACTGAAGCTTGTAAAGTTTGGCCTTCTTAAGCAAGTCGTTGATGTCCCGATTATCCGCACTTGATTTTACTTCGATGAGAATCGTCTTTCCATTCCGGACAACTACATCGATGTCCGTGGTATAATTTTTGTAATAAATATCCCCGTTAGGATCTATCAAATCGACCTTCGAAATATCCGCTCGCTGAATGTTTTCTTGAATCAATTCCTCATTTAAGATTTCCAGGATTAATTGTTCTAAATTCGGACCACTACGAGAACTCACTGTTGCTATAAATGTTCTTAACGATTTTCTATCCTTTCTAGCCTCTTCAAATCCCCTCTCCATTCTTTGAATCAAACCCTCGAAACGCTTATTCATTTGCTGGATGATATCCTTTCTAGCCTCACTGGCTTCTTCGAAGCGTTTATCCATCGATTCGAAGCGCTTGTCCATCGATTCGAAGCGCTTGTCCATCGATTCGAAGCGTTTATCAAATTCTTTAATTAAATTTTTAATATCCTCTTTTGTAGCGACAACACCGGAAAGCGCGCTTATAATCGCTCCTTTAATAGTGTCATCTTCTCGAATTAATTGCGGTAATAACTTGATAAACTCGTCTTTTTCCATTGTGGTAAAAATCTCTCTTTCTATAATATTAATGTTCTTTTAATTATTTAAACATAACTTCTTTCAAAAATGGTAAAAAGAGAAATAATATGAGAAATTTAATAATTACCAATATATCTCATCTAAAGTATCATGATAGTCTTCTAAAGACTTAACTGGGATACTTTTTTCACGAACCTTTTCAATCGCATCAAAAAGCGCTTTAGCCAGTTGAAGGTTCACGATAACGGGAATATTATAATCAACAGCCATCCGTCGAATGAGATATTCATCCTTTATAATTTTTCGAAACTTTTCTTCGACAGTAGTCGGTAATGGGATGTTAACGACTAAATCAATCTCCCCCTTCTGCAAACAGCTTTTTATATTAGGCTCCTTTCCGTGCTCGTGGACCTTATACAACCGTACCGCATTTAAACCACTATCTTTAAGCGTTTTTGCTGTATCTTCCGTTGCGAAAATGGTAAAACCAAGGTCATCAATGTTTTTTGCAAGAGGAATTAATTCCTCCTTCAGTTTTTCGCCCCCAACAGAGAGTAACACATTTCCATTATTTACCGGAATATCATTTTCAGCTGCTTCTAAAGCCAGCATTAAGGATTCCGACATAGAGTCCCCGATTACACCTACCTCCCCTGTTGAGTTCATTTCCACGCCCAATACAACATCCGCCTTGTCCAATCGCATGAATGAAAACATTGGAGCTTTAACACCTACAAAATCACCATAGGGTAAATCTAAAATCCGTTCAGGGATCTGCTTTCCCATAATTACTTCTGCGGCTAATTTCATCAAGTTAATTCCACGCGTTTTTGAAACATAAGGCATACTTCTGCTCGAGCGTAAATTACACTCAATTACAAATACTTCTCCATTTTTTACTAAATATTGAATATTGAAAGGACCATTAATTCTAAGTGCTAAAGCAATTTTCCTGGTATAATTTTCTATTGTCCGTTTAGTCTCCTCCGAAATAGTTTGTGGTGGGATTGCCATTGTTGCATCGCCTGAGTGAACGCCTGCATTTTCAATATGCTCAATTATTGCTCCAATACACACATTTTGACCATCACAGACTCCATCGCATTCCACTTCTCTTGAATCCTTGAAAAACTTTGTCATAATTACAGGATAATCTTCGGAAACCGCAGCAGCTAAATCCAAGGTATCTTTTAGCGTCTTTTCATCATAAGATACTCGCATTGCGGCCCCACTTAGTACATAAGAAGGCCTTACCAACACAGGATATCCAACTTCTTCGGCGAATTCGACGGCTTTTTCCTTTTTTGTAAGGGCACTCCATTCGGGTTGTTTTATATCTAAATTATCCAATAGTGCGCTGAATTTAACTCTATCTTCGGCCATATCAACCCGCGATCCGTGGGTTCCGAGTATTTTAATATTCGTTTTACGATAGAATTCTGAATATTTCGCAAACTTTGCAGCTAAGTTTTGGGCAATTTGCCCACCTGCATTCAATACAACTCCATAAGGTTTTTCCAATTCGCATATATCTAAAACCCTCTCTCCGGAAAGTTCTTCAAAATACAGCCGATCTGAAATATCATAATCGGTGCTTACGGTCTCGGGATTGTAATTAATAATAATTGCTTTATCAACACCAAAATCTTGGAGGCCCCAAAGACAATTAACGCAACCCCAATCGAATTCCACGGAGGATCCAATTCTATACGTGCCGGAACCTAATACAATAACTTTTTTTTGATTTTCTTTTTCCTCTTTTCTGTAATCTATATCGTGCTTATCTCCCCAGTAAGTAAGATATAAATAATGTCGTTTTGGTTCTACTTGTCCTGCTAAAGTATCAATTTGCTTCACAAATGGAATAATACCTTCACGCTTTCGAAATCGCCTTATAGCTGGTGTGTTTAAACCTACGATTTTTGCGATTTGTCCGTCCGAGAATCCATACCGTTTCGCTTTACTCACTATATACTTAATGTCTTCTTTATCAGACTTTAAAAAGTCTATTTTTTTCAATTCATCTTCTATTTCAATGATATGCCGCAATTTATACAGAAACCACTTGTCGATCTTGGATCTTTCATAAATTTCTTCGATCGGAATACCCCGTTTTATCGCCTCTCCAACTCTTAGAAACCGTAAATCCGTCGGATTTCGTAATTCGTACTTTAATTCGTTGAGGTCTTCGATGGGGTCTAAATCATTGGCAACGAAGCCTTTGAGACCGATGTCCAACATTCGCAAGGCTTTCTGGCAGACTTCTTCAAAACATCTTCCGATGCTCATACATTCCCCAACACCTTTCATTTGAGGGCCGATATGACGGTCGACTTTCTCAAATTTAGTTAAGTCCCAGCGAGGGTATTTCAAAACCATATAGTCAGTTGCGGGTTCAAAATTTGCGGTTGTTTTAAGTGTTATTTGGTTTTTAAGCTCAGGTAGTGTATACCCAACCGCTATCTTCGCGGCAATATATGCTAACGGATATCCAGTAGCCTTCGAAGCTAAGGCTGATGATCTTGACAGTCGGGCATTGATTTCAATTGCTCTAAATTCCTTAGAAAATGGATCAAGTGCCCATTGGATATTACACTCGCCGCACACTTCAACTTCTCGGGTTGCTTTAATGGATGCCGATCTCAGCATTTGCAACTCTTCGTCCGTAAGAGTTTGAGCTGGTGCCACTACTATGGAATCCCCGGTGTGTATACCGCAAGGATCGACATTCTCCATACTACAATTTATGAAACAATTGTTCTCAGCATCTCTAAGGATTTCAAACTCAATTTCTTTCCATCCCCATACGCTTTCTTCGATCAGAATTTGATGTATACGGGATTGCGCTAGGCCCACCCTTGCTTTTTTTTCAAATTGTTTCATATTATAAATGATGCCTGATCCCCTTCCACCAAGGACATAAGCAACCCGGAGCATGAGTGGAAATCCAAACTCCTTGGCAACTTCCTTTGCCTCTTGATAATTTGAAACGGCCTTACTTCTACACACGGGACATTCAGCTCTGTTCATCGCCTTAATAAATAAATCCCGGTCTTCCGTGGCTTCAATGGCATCTATAGGCGTTCCCAAAACTCTCACATTATATTTATCCAAAATACCCATTTCCTGCAATTCCACTCCCACATTCAGTCCCGTCTGCCCCCCAAACGATAAACAGATTCCGTCAGGTTCCTCCTTTTTTATAATCTCTTCAACATATTTGGGTTTTATAGGAATTAAATATACTTTATCAGACATCTCCGGGTCTGTCTGGATGGTTGCAATATTAGGATTAATTAAAATAGTCTCTATTCCTTCCTCATTTAAAGCCTTTAATACTTGGGAGCCAGAATAATCAAATTCTCCAGCTTGTCCGATTCGTACCGCCCCAGATCCAAGGATAAGGACCCTTTTTATCGTTTTATCTAATGGCATACGTTTATTCCTCCATATAGTTAATGAATTTATTAAAGATGAGTTCACGCATATCTAAATACCCAGGAGATCCTTCTGGATTGAATAAAACTGAAAATATTGGTTTTTCTTTATGAACTATACCTTCGTTAGTATTATCATCCTTATCATGAAAAATTTCAATAAAATCTCCATTATCAAAGTTCTCAACACAGTATGAATGATTCTGAAATGTGATATAACACCTCTCGGTTTCATTTTCAACTGTGGTGCGCCCACCTAAATGCGGTGCGCTCATCTTGTAGGTTTGAGCTCCTGCGGCGTTTGCTATTAAATTGTGCCCCAACCCAATTCCCAATATAGGAATATTATCTTGGAATAGTTCTTTTATTAAGGCGGTTGTATTTTTATAATTTTTAGGATTCCCGGGTCCACTTGAAATTAAAATTCCTCTAGGTTGTAATTCTATTACCTTTTCATAGGAATAATTATAAGGGACCACAGAAACATCAAACCTTCTTTCCAGTAAAACTCTCAATAGACTAAATTTTACTCCTAAATCGATAAGGACTATATTTCCCTTACTTTTTGGAGTTTTATATTCGAGAAGCTTTTTGGTTGACACCGAATTGACCAGATGTTTATCTTCCAATTCCTCAAGTTCACTTGCTTCTACTTGTAATTTTTCGAGATTTGGATTCTGATTTTCCTCAAAAACTTGTAAAATCCCCATTATTGTTTTCTCTTTAACTAAAAATTGGGTTAATTTTCTGGTATCGACCCACTGGATTGCGGGGACATTCTCATCCGTAAGCCAGTCATTTAAAGTTCTCACACTTTCATAATGGCTGGGTTCGTCGCAATATTCGGATACTACTAATCCTTCTATGTGGATAAAATCGGATTCGAAATGTTGTAATAAGCCATAATTGTCTGTCTCTTTTGCTTGAACTCCATAATTTCCAATAGAGGGATATGTACATACCACAATTTTGCCCTCATTGGCTGGATTGGTAAGCATTTGAACATACCCGGAACCTGGAATCGTGTTAAAAACTACCTCCCCCACTACTTTTTTGGAGGCTCCAAAGCCGACCCCCTCGAAGGTCAACCCATCTTTTAAAACCAGTACAGCGGGGCGCTCATCCTTATAAATCATAATCTGCGAAACTCTTTATCATCATATTATTAGTTTCAATTAAATATATCTTATATAACTAACTTTAAGTTATTTTATTAATATAATTATCATTTCATGAATAATCTAAATTTAAAAAAAAGTAAAAATCTATTTTGTTAAAAAATCTTCTCAACCGGAAAAGAAAAAGAAATATAATCATCTTTTTTTCATTACCAGTAAAAGTTTTGTAGGGTTTTGTGATATTCACCTAATGGGTTAACAGGAATCGTTTTATGGTGAATATCTTCAATTGCATTTACTAATGCTTTTGCAAGTTGGAAATTAATAATAACAGGGATATTAAAGTCCACCGCCATACGTCGTATTTTATACTCGTCTT